>JAMPYD010000425.1 GCA_023700845.1 Elusimicrobiota bacterium
GCGCCTGGGCGCGGAGACCCTGGCCGCGCATCAGCTCACGTTGAACCTGGCGAGCCTGACCTTCATGGTGCCGATGGGCCTCTCCCACGCGGCGGCCACGCGCGTCGGCCAGGCTCTGGGCCGCGGCGAGCCGCTCGCGGCGGCCGCCTCGGGGCGCGCGGCGACGATCATGAGCGCGGCCTTCATGGCCGCCACCGGCGTCGCCTTCGCGCTGGCGCCGCGCTTGATCCTCGGCCTGTTCGGCGCCGACGACGCCGTCATCGCCGCGGCGACGCCGCTGCTGTACTGCGGCGCCGCGTTCCAGGTCTTCGACGGCGCCCAGGCGGTTCTGACCGGCGCCCTGCGCGGCCTCGGCTCGACGCGCCGTCCTCTTCTGATCAACCTGCTCGGCCATTGGCTGATCGGCCTGCCCATCGGCGTCTCCCTCGGCTTCGGCCTCAAGTGGGGGGCGACGGGGCTTTGGCTCGGACTCGTCGCGGGCCTGGCGAGCGTCGCCGTCCTGCTCTGGCGCGAGTGGGAGCGCATGGTGGTGGAAACCGGATCGGTTTCCAATCCGCGGGCAACGGCGACCGTTCCGGTGTAGACCGATTGCCTCGGGGCGCGGGCCCCTTTCGTCTCAGGCGCTTTTCCCGGGCGGGCGCTATCATGGCTTCATGATCAAGCTACTCGCCGCCGCCCTCCTCCTCTCCTCCGTTCCGTGCCGCGCCGCCCTGACCTGCTCGCCGGACGCGCAGTGGGTCTCCTCCGCGGCCCGGGCCGTCCCCGCCTCGCGCCTGGCCGCGCATCTCGCCCGTCCCGCGAGACGGGTCTCGCCGACCTTGCTGACGGTGCACTCCGTCCTCTACTGGGTCGGCGTCGTCTACCGCGACGACTCGGCCGAGCCCGCCTGCCACGCGACGGGCTCCGTCGCCTTCTACCAATTCGGCCTCGAGCCTCAGCCCGAGATCGACTTCGTCAAGATCGTCGAGTCCGGCGGCGAGGCCTCCCTGAAGGCGCGCCTGCTCGAGCTGCGCTGGTACGACGAGAAGGACGGCCTGCGCCACTCCTGGGCCGACGGCGAGCTCGCCGACCGGCTGGGCTGGTTCACCGACGAGCGGGGCGAGCGCGGCGGGCCCTGGCCCATCTCCTACGCGGCCCCCATCAACGCCCTGTATTAGGGCGTCTTAATCGCGGACCAGGCTCATCTGCACGGCGTCGAAGTAAGCGCCGTCGAAGAGCAGCGCCTTCCGTTTGACCGCCTCCCGCCGGAACCCCGCCCGCTCGTAGAGCTTGATGGCGGACCTGTTGTCGGCGCGCACCTCGAGCTCGACGCGCGTGATTCCGCTGCTTTCCGCCTTGGACAGGCACGCGGCGAGCAGGCGGCCGCCGACGCCCTTCCCGCGATAGGGCGCGAGCACCCCCATGCCGAGCGTGCCGCAATGCCGGACGGCGTGCGCCCAATGAGGGATAACATCGCACCAGCCGACGACGGCCGCCCCATCGAGCGCGACGAATTGCGACACGTTCGCCGCGACGCCGTCGCGCACGAACGCCGCGACGCGGTCCAGCGGCGGAGCCTCGTATTGAGCGAGGTATTTCTTCTCGCGGGCGACGGCGTCGAGGCAGGCGCGGAAGCCCGCGATGTGCGCCTCGGAGATGGGTTCGATGATGATGTTCATGTCTTATGCGCCGTCACGGAGAAACCGGCACCCACGGGGGGTTGTCGTCGAGCAGCTTTTCCGCTTCCGGCGTCCCGATCGCCCTCAGCGTCGAGTAGGCGCTGGAGCTCCAGTCCTTATCCTTGATGAGGACGCCCAAGCGCGGCACCGCCGCCTTCGCCGCCGGGCCCATGCTTTCGAGGACCGTCAGCGCCGAATAGCGGGCGCCGTCCTTGTCGTCGATCAGGGCGATCATCTCCGGCACGACCGGCGCGGCCTTCGGGCCGTATGCCCTCAAGGCGCGCGCGGCCGCGTCGCGCATCCGCGCGTTCTTCCCGCCCGTCCAGCGGGCCAACGCCTTCAGGACCTTCGGCGGGGGATTCTCGAGCGCCGCCAGGCCCTCGACCGCGGTGATCGTTCCCAGCGAGAGCAGGGGCCTCCATTCGCCCATGCGTCCGAGCTCCTCGGCGGCCGCCTTGGCCTTCCGCAGCTTGGCGGTGTCGGGATGCGGCGGGTCGCGGCGGGTCGCCGATCCCGTGAGGGCCACGGCGTTGTTGCGCTCGCGCACGGCGGGGCCGGGATCGTCGCGCAGCGCCTCGAGCAGCGCCGGCTTGATCTCTCCGGCGACCGCCGGCCCCCGGGCGGCCGCCTCCTCGTGGCATTTGGGCGCCTGCGGCCCGCCCGAGAGCAGGCAGGCGATCAGGGCGGTGATGGACGTGTTCATGGAGGCCTCGGTTATTTCTCTATGCGGTCGTCGAGCATCGTGCCGAGCACCCACCCCAGCGCGACCCAGATCGCCGTCGAGCCGACCAAGGTCGCCGTGGCCCGGATCGCGACGCGGACGACGGGGTCCGCGATCTGGACGGCGCGGTCGATGGGCTGGATCACCGCGAACGCCAGGCCCAGCAGCGGGTTCATCCAGTTGAGCGTCATCGCCATTTCCCGCGTCGGCATCACCATGCGCAGGAGAACGCAGGCGACGTTGTACAGCGCGAAATAGGACGCCAGCCGGACCTTGAAGTCCGCTTCGGTCACCTTGGCGGCGAGGAAGCCCGTCGCCAGCAGGCTCGACAGCAGCAGGACCCAGAGATAGACGGTGAGCAGGTCACCCACCCCCGGATTGTACAGCGAATACCGGGAAGCCGCCAGCCTAGCCCGGCTTCGCGGCCCGGAAGGAAATTTCCATGATCAAATACGTCGTGGCCAATACCCTCCAAAAGGTTGTGGACA
>JAMPYD010000426.1 GCA_023700845.1 Elusimicrobiota bacterium
CCCGCCGCGCGATCAAGGTCGACGTCCCCAAGGTCTCCAAGTCGGACAAGACCGCGACGGAGGCCATCGCGGTCGCCCTCGACGGCAAGCGCCAGCTCACCTTGGCCGGCAAGCCCGCGACCTTGCCCGAGCTCAAGAAGCTGCTGGGCGCCGCGCTCGCGCTCAAGCCGGACCAGGCCGTGACCTTGTCCGCCGACAAGACCTTGCCGTACGGCGAGATCGCGGAGCTCCTCGACGCGGTGCGCTCCGCCGGCGTCAAGAAGGTCGGCCTGGAGGTTCAGCGCAAGTGACGCCTTCGGCCGCGCGGAAGAAGGCGCCGGCGCCGCCGCCCTTCCGGCGGTCGGTCGCGATGTCGGCGGGCATGCACGTCCTGTTCTTCTCGGCGCTGTGGCTCCTGCCGCACCTAGGCTGGCAGTCGCCGCCGCCGTTCGAGGTCGAGATCACGAGCCCCTTCCTCGGCGACGGCCCCGCGAAGCTGGGCGCCCCGAAGGCCTTCGTGCCCGGCGTCCCCGCCAGGATCAACGTGACGCCCGACGTCCCCGTCCCGCCCAAGCCCGTCGAGAAGGCGCCCGAGCCCCCGAAGGACTGGACCTTGCCGGGGCCGAACACCAAGACGGTGGAAACGCCCGAGCCTCCCGCCGCGACCCCCGGCGGCGAGGTCGGCGGCACCGGCACCGCCGCCAAGACCGGCGGCTCCGGCGAGGGCTCCGACGACGGCGTCCCGGGCGGCACCGGCCACGGCGGCACGCCCTTGAAGGAGCTGCCGCGCCTGCTCAACCGCGACGAGGTGCTGGCCGGCCTGCGGCGCCTGTATCCGGAAAGCGAGCGCCAGGCCGGCCGCGAGGGCGCGGTCGTCATCATGATCCACCTCGGCACCGACGGCCTGGTCTCCTCCTCCGACATCGTCCGCCCGGCCAGCCCCGCCTTCGACGGCGCCGCCCAAAAAGTCGGCGCCCTCATGCGCTTCTCTCCCGCCATCGGCCTCAACGGCAAGCCCGTCCCCGTGCGCATGCCCCAGGAAGTCCGCTTCAAGCTCACCGACTGAATTCGGGGGTCAGGCACGCAAATTCGTTGAATTCGAATTCAACGAATTTGCGAGTCAGGCGCCGTTCAGGGGCGCTGAAGCTCGTAGACGACGGTGGGGTCGGGGGAGCCGTCGGGCTTGGTGCGCTCGAGGCGGCCGACGAGCTTGGCGCCGATCTTCTCCAGGGCGCGGCGCGAGCGGAGGTTGAGCGGGCCGACGTGGAAGAGGACGCGGCGCACGGCGGAGAAGGCGTGGTCGAGCATCACGAACTTCAGCTCGCGGTTGTAGGAGCCGCCCCAGTAAGGCCGCGTCAGGAAGGTGAAGCCGATGCAGACGGAGTCGCGGCTCTCGAGGTCGTAGTAGCGCGAGGTTCCGATGATCACGTTCGTCGTCTTGTCGACAACGGCCAGCGCGCCGCGCGACTTCAGCGCGCGGTCGAAGAACTCCTCGAAGACGCGGCGCTCGTGGCGGTTCGGCGCCGGGTGCTGCTCCCAGATGAGCGGGTCCGAGGCCGCGGCGTAGAGCGCGTCGAAATCCGCGGCCTTCAGCGGGCGCAGGCGAAGGCGGGGGCCCTCGAGGACGGGCTGCAGCTCCATCAGCGCTTGAGGCGGCGCGAGGCGAACAGGACGGCGAGCGCCAGGGCGCTGAAGCCGCCGCAGATCCAGAACAGCGCGGCCGCCGTCGGGAGAGCTCCGAGCAGGGCGCCGAGCGCGAGGGTGACGACGGCCGAGCCGAGGACGAAGGCGCCGTACAGGAAGCTGATCGCGCGGGGCTGGTCCTTCTCGGAGACCGAGCGCTGGACCTCGGAGCGCAGGGACAGGTCGCTGGCGGCCCAGGTGAGCGAGGAGAACAGGATCAGGGGCAGCAGGATCGGCAGGCTCGTCGAGAAGGCCAGCGCCCAGGTCAGCAGGAGGCCGAGCGCGCCCCACTTGACCCAGCCGTGCGTGCCGGTGAAGCGGGAGGCGAGCTTGAGCAGGACGGCCGCGCCGGCGAGCTCGCCGGCGTTCGAGGCGGTGAGCAGCCAGGCCGAGGCCGAGGGGTTCTCGAGCACGGTCTTCGCGAACACGGGGATCAGCAGGCCTTCGAAGACGCGGTGGACGATTTGCGGCAGCACGAACGCGAGGGCGATCCAGCGCATGCGCCCGTCGCCCATCACGAGCTTGGCGCCGGCCTTGATGTCCTTGAAGTAGTCGGCGATCCGGCCGCGGACGCCGCCGGCGGCGGGCGGGGTGTCCGCGGGCAGCGCGTGGCGCACGCGCCAGAAATACCAGGCGGCCAGCGCGAAGGCCGGGGGCTGGATGACGAGCGACCACAGCGGGCCGGCGAAGCCGATCAGGGCGCCCGCGGTCAGGGCCCCGGCGACGCCGGCGACCTCGTACCAGATGTGGAGCTTGGCGTTGTACTTCTTGAGCGCGGCCTCGTCCTGGCCGAGGAGCAAGGTCGGAATCGAGTGGCGCGTGGTCTCGATGACGCCGGTGATGCCGCCGATCAGCAGATACAGCGGGATCAGGGTCCCCATCGACAGCGCGCCCGCGGCGCCGACGGCGATCAAGGTCCCGACGAGCGCGGCCTGGACGCCGACGGCGCCGGCGAGGACCTTGCGCGCGGAGAAGCGGTCGGCGAGGCCGCCCGCCGCCGCGGCGAACACCGCCTGCGAGAGGCCGTAGACGACGACGAGGCCGGCGACGGCGGAGATGCCGCCGAAGGCGGTCAGGGCGAGCAGCGGGACGCTCAAAGTGATCGTTTCCATGCCCGACTTCATCACGGCGGTGCCGAGCATCATGCGCCGGACGTTCTTCGCGGTTTCGGGCGAGGGGGCCGGGGACTGGGGGGCCGGGGAGAG
>JAMPYD010000427.1 GCA_023700845.1 Elusimicrobiota bacterium
TCATCTTCACCTTCGACCCGGGCCCGCGCGGCGTTCAGGCGCGCGGCCGGATCTACGACGTGACGGGCGCCTTCGTGGCGGACATGGTGCCGGGCCTCGTGCCCAACACCGTGGTCTGGGACGGCAAGATGAACGGCCGCGCCGCGACGAGCGGCGTGTACGTGTACAAGCTCGAGGGCGACGGAAAGACCTATACGGGAACCGTGGTGGTGGCGCGCTGATGTCCATTAACAGGAGAAGCGATATGAACTCGAAGAAGATGATCATGACGGCGCTGGCGGGGCTTCTGGCCCTCTTCGGAGCCGTCCGAATCCACGCCCAGTCCGGCGGCTTCCGCCTCTTCGGGCCGCTGTCGAGGGTGGTCACGCCCAACGGGGACGGCCTCAACGACCGCCTCTTCATCTGCTACGACAACTTCTCCGACTCCGGCGTCTCCGGCCGGATCTACACGCTCCTCGGCGCCGAGGTCGCGTCGATGACGCACGAGCGCACGGCCCTCGCGGGCTGCGCGGGAGGCACGCTTCCGCAGCACGCGTCCTGGAACGGCCGGACGTCGGAAGGTCCGGTGCGCGGCGGGCTGTACGTTTACCGGATCGAGTCGGAGGGCAAGACGTATGCGGGCACCTTCCTGGTGGTGAGGTAAGCCATGAAAAACATGAACAGCCGCCTCATCGTCGCGTTGACCCTCCTCCTCCCGGCTTGCTACCCTAGGGTCGCAATGGCCGCCTACGAAGACGTGGGCGTCGGGGCGCGCGTGTCGGGGCTCGGCCATGCCTACACGGCGGTCGCCGATGACGCTTACTCCGTGTACTACAACCCCGCCGGTCTCGGCACTCTCGACCGTCCCGAGCTCGGCACGACCTATTCGAAGCTCCTGACCGGGCTGTCGGACGGGTCGAACCCGTCCAACTCGTTCATCGCCTACGCCCATCCGATCGAGGGCGGCCGGCGCGGGACGTTCGGCGCGGGCTGGAACTACTTCACGGTGGGCAGCCTGTACCGCGAGAGCCAACTGATGGCCTCCTACAGCCGCGGGCTGTTCGCGCGCACCTCGCCGGGCAAGTACTACCTCGGCGGCACGCTGAAGTACCTGAACCGCACCGTCGGCGGCACGGGCGAGGCGTCCAACGCCATCTCGAACACGGGCGTCGCGCTCGGCACCCCCGACCCCGTGCTTCAGGGCTCGTCGAAGGGCAACCTCGACGCGGACCTGGGCTTCCTGTGGCGCGTCAAGCCCCGCTGGATGGTCGGCCTGATGATCCAGCACCTGATGGAGCCCAACGTGGGCTTCGCGGAGTCCGACAAGCTCGGCCGCAACGTCAAGTTCGGCGGCGCCTACAAGACGCCGTTCTCGACCTTGACCGGCGACCTCCGCCTGCAGAGCGCCCCGGACGGCTCGACCGACAAGATCATCGCGGTCGGCGCCGAGAAGTGGCTGCCGACTTTGCTGCACGGCTCGTTCGGCGTGCGCGGCTCGCTGTCGACCGGCAGCCGGGACTTCCGCCAGATGTCCTTCGGCCTCTCGTACAAGATCAGCCGCATGCAGTTCGACTACGGCTTCGCCCTGCCGATCGGCGGCCTGACCTCCACCTCCGGCTCGCACCGCCTGGGGCTGACGATGCGCTTCGGCCGCGCGAAGCAGGCCGAGGCCGCGTTCTCCGAGGCCATCCTCGAGAACCTGCGGGACCTGGCGGCCGTCGGCACGCCCGACTTCCGCTACCAGCTCGAGGACCTGGCGCTGTACAAGCGCACGGCGATCGACGAGTTCCTCCGCCAGGCGAAGGTCGACGCGACCTCGGGCCGCTACGCGGACGCCGCGGACAAGCTCTCCCAGGCGCTGTCGCTGAAGCCGAAGGACACCCGGCTGCAGCAGAGCCTGGAGCGCATGTCCGCCGTCGCCGAGGTCTTCCCCGTCCTCAAGGACTTCCAGACCGACGCGGCGCAGGCGGCCATCTACGAGGGCTCGCTCGACTTCGTCGCGGGCGACGCCAAGTCGTCGCTGCGCAAGCTCGCGTACGCGGGCAGCCTGAGCCCGACCGACGACCGCATCGAGCGCCTCGCGAAGGCGGTCGAGGCCAAGACCGGCGTGACCCGCGAGGGCCCGGCGGTCGTCGAGACGGGCAAGGCCCCGACGATGGGCGCCGAGAAGGTCGTCGGCGGCACGATGGCCCTCATGGAGGTCGCGCTCCGCGAGCGCGACTTCGAGCGCGTCGTGAAGCTGGCGGACCAGGTGCTCGAGCTCGACCCGGCCAACGCGCTGGCCTACAAGCGCCTGGGCGCGGCGCACTACGCGCTCAAGCGCAACGGCGAGGCCCTCAAGGCCCTGCGCTCGGCGTACAAGCTCGAGACCGACTCGGACTCGCGCAAGCAGATCAAGAGCTACCTCGACGCGCTTCAGGCCCTCATCGAGCGCGGCAAGCGCGAGTCGGCCCCGGCGACGAAGGTTCCGGAGCCGAAGCAGACCGGACTCACCCCGGTCGAGATCGAGCGCCTGTATGAGACCGGCGTGGACTTCTACGCGCAGGGCAAGCTGTCGGAGGCCGCCGCGGCCTTCCGCCGCATCATCGACGCCGAGCCGAACAACGCCTCGGCGCGGCGCGCCCTGGACCGCGTGCAGTCGGAGATCATCTCGGGAGGAGACAAGAAGTGACCATCCGCGCGAGGCTCGTCCTCGGCACGTTCCTGCTGCAGGTCGTCTCCATGGCCCTGCTCGGCTGGGGCGTGCTGGCGGTGCGCAAGCAGTACCAGGAGCGGGACGCACGCGCGCGGGCGTCCAGCGTCGTGTCCACCGTGCAGAGGGCCGCGTCGGACTCCCTGATCCAGAAGGACGACGTGGCCCTGCTGAGCTACATGAAATTCCTCCA
>JAMPYD010000428.1 GCA_023700845.1 Elusimicrobiota bacterium
GACCTGCCCATCTAGGGCGCCGGAGCTTCCATGAACGCAATTGCACACCTTCCCCCGCCCCGCGCGGCCCGCGGCTTCACGCTCCTCGAGCTGGTGATGGTCCTCGTGATCATCGGCGTGATCCTCGCCATGGTCGGGCCGCGCGTCTTCACCAACCTCGGCCGCGCCAATTCGGAGGTGGCGCGGACCAAGATCGAGCAGATCGGCGGGCAGCTCGAGCTGTTCAAGCTCGACACCGGGCGCTATCCCACCACCCAGGAGGGCCTCGCCGCGCTCCTCTCGGCGCCGTCGGGCCTCGCCAACTGGAACGGCCCCTACATCAAGGACGGCAAGCTGCTCAAGGACGCGTGGGCGCGCGACTTCGTCTACCGCTCGCCCGGGGAGAAGGGCGCCTACGACCTGCTCTCGCTCGGCGCCGACGGCAAGGAAGGCGGCGACGGCGAGAACCGCGACATCCACAACTGATGTCCCGCCCGCCCGAGCGCGGCTTCACCCTGCTCGAGCTGCTGCTCGTGCTGGTGATCGCGGCCACGGGCTACGTCCTCGTGGCGCGCCTCGCCTCCGGCGGCGTCTCCGGGGCCGAGCTGAAGAGCGCGGCGCGCGCGGTGGCCGCGGGCCTGCGGGACGCGCGCGGCACCGCCATCGCCCGCCAGGAAGCCACGGCACTGACCCTAGACCTCGAGAAGCGCGCCTTCGAGGTCGAGGGCGGCCGGCCCCGCGCGCTGCCCGCGCGGCTCGAGCTCAAGCTCTACACCGCCCAGTCCGAAATCGTGGACGACCGGCGCGGCGCGATCCGCTTCTACCCGGATGGAAGTTCCACGGGGGGGCGCGTCACGGTCGCGGCCGGGGAGCGCCGGCTGCTGGTGGACGTGGACTGGCTCACCGGCCGTGTGTCGATCAAGGAGGGAGGCTAGCCTCCCCGCCGCCGGCGATGCGTCCGACAAGCCTCGCCCGCCCGGAGCGGGGGTTCACGCTCCTGGAGGTCCTCGCCGCGTTCGTGGTCTTCGCGCTCACCATGGCGTCGCTGATGCAGGTCTTCGGCGGCGGGCTTCGCGACGCGCAGCTGGCCGACGAGTACGCGCGGGCGGTGATGATCGCCCAGTCGCGGCTCGCGGAGGCCACGGCCACCGAGGCGCTCAAGGAGGCGACGGCATCGGGAACGGAGGGTCCCTTCGCGTGGGAGGTGGCCACGGCCGCCTACGACGAGCGGCTCGAGGACCCGGCCGCCGACCGCAGCCGCGACCTGAACCTGCGGGTGCGGCTCCTGCGCATCGATTCGCGGGTCGCCTGGCGCGCGGCCGACGGCCGCGACCGGGTCGTGAGCCTCGCCACGCTGGCGCTCGCGTCGAAGCCATGAGCGGGCGGCGGCGGGCTCGCGGCTTCACGCTGCTCGAGACGGTGGTGGCGCTCACGCTGCTCGCCGTGATGCTGGGGCTGCTGTTCGCCGGATTGCGCACGGGGCTGCGGGCCTGGGACGCCGGCACGGACCGGGGCGACCGCGCCGACCGGGCGCTCCTGGCATTCTCCTTCGTCCGCAAGGAGCTCGCGGCGGCCTTTCCGTGGCGGCTGAAGGATCCCCTGGCGGTGAAGCTCGCCTTCCGCGGCGAGCGCGAGCGCCTGCGCTTCGTGTCGATGCGCCCGGCGGAGATCGGCGGGGGCGGGCTCTCGTTCGTCTCCTTCGAGTACGAGCCGGCGAGAGGCGCCCGCGCCGACGGGCGCCTCGTGATGCGGCGCGCGTTCGCGGCCGCGGCGAGCGCCGATTTCGCACCGCTCGACGCCGCGGAGGCGTTCCCTCTCCTCGACGGCGTGACGAGCGTGCGCTTCGAGTACTACGGCGCCGAGAACGACACCGCGCAGCCGGCGTGGAGCGACTCGTGGGACCATGCCCAGCGGCTGCCCACGCACGTGCGCCTGGCCGCGAAGACCGGCGATCACGCGATCCCGGAGTTCGTCGTCGCCCTGCGCATCGGCGAGGAGGCGGGGTGCTACGAGTCGTCCTTCCAGCGCACGTGCGTTCCGCGCCGATGAGGCACCGCGCATCCCGGCAGGCCGGCGTGGCCCTGGTCCTGGTGATCTGGGTGGTCACGCTGCTGCTCGTGATCGCCGGAAGCTTCCTGTACGCGATGCGCGTGGACGCCCGCGCGGCGCGCAACGCCTCCCTGATCGCGCGCGGGGACGCGCTCGCCCAGGCGGCGGTCGCGCGCGCCGTGATTGAACTTTTCAAGCCGCTGGACGGTCAGGGTGTCTGGAAGCGCGACGGTGAGGCCCGCCTTTGGGTGTTCGACGGGGCCGAGGTGGCGACTAGCGTCTCGGACGAGTCTGCTAAAATCGACATCAACACCGCGAACAACGAGTTGCTCAAGGGGCTGTTCCGGCACGCCGGCATGAGCGAGGAGGACGCCGCCAGGTTGCTCGATGCGGTGCTCGACTGGCGCGATGTCGATCCCCTCAAGCGCCCCCTGGGCGCGGAGGAAGCGGAATACGCGCAGGCAGGGCTCTTCGGCCGGCCGGCCAACTACCCGTTCCAGTCCACGGAGGAACTGCAGCTCGTCCTCGGCATCCCGCCCGGGGTTTTCCAGCGCATCGCCCCCATGATCACCGTGTATTCGCGCCAGTCCGGCGTCAATCCCCAGCTCGCATCCCGCGGCGTCCTCCTCGCCATTCCCGGCGTGACCGCGGAGGCCGTGGACCTCTTCCTCGCCGAGCGCGAGGCCGCGCGGGCCGAGGGCAGGATGCCGCCGATCTTCACCGCGGCCGGCGCGTACGCGAGCTACGCGCGCACCGCGGCCGCGACGATCCGGGCGGACGTGCGCCTCGGCGACGGGATCGTGGTGTCCCGCGAGGCCGTGGCGATGCTCACCCC
>JAMPYD010000429.1 GCA_023700845.1 Elusimicrobiota bacterium
CCGAAGGCGCCGCGCCCGCGAGGGCGAACAGACCGGCCAGGACGACCCCGTTCAGCTTCGTCATGACACCCTCCTCAGAATTTGACTTCGAACGTCGTGTAGACGTCGTACGCGTTGCGGATGGGCACCATCATCTGCGCCTGGTTCGCGCGCAGCCCCGAGATGCTCTTCGAATTCCCGATCCACGAGTTCGAGCCGGTGTATTTGAAGTCGTAGTACTGCCAGCCGAGCCGGAAGAACACCCGTCCGTCCCGGGCGATCGGCGCGCGGCCGATGTCCTGGATGGCGTAGAGCTCGTAGACGTTTCCGCGGGTGCCGAGCTTGCTGGTCCAGATGTCGTCGCCGGCCGGGACGAAGGTGATCCAATCCTTGGAGCCGTAGTTGTACTCGGCCCCGATCTTCGTCTTGGTCTTCGTGATGTCGAAGCGCGCGCCGGTGTAGAGTCCCATGCCGGTCTTGTTCGCGCAGTCCGGCCCGTCGCACATCAGCCCGGGCATGTTCGCGTTGCCGCCGTAGCGGTTCCCGTTCGGGTGCGACGCGCTGACCGCGCCGCTGCCGAAGACCGTCAGGTCCCCGATTCCGAGGTCGCGCACGGTGCCCAGGAGGCTCCCGCCGAAGTTCTCGATGTCCCCGAGGTTCGTGGCGACCGTCGGGCCGGGGATGCCGTCCATGATGTTGAACCCGCGCTGATACTGGACGTCCGCGCGCGCGTCCGGCGTCTCATAGGCGAGCAGGGACACGCCGAGCATGTCCGCGTCGCGCATGGCCGCCGAGCCCTGGGCGTCCGAGCCCTGGCGGTAGCCGCTCTCGAAGGCCCGCCCGTAGCACAGCTTCGCGGCGAAGCCGGGCAGCGCCTCGATTTCGGGCGCGACGCCGAGCGTGGCGCCGTCGAAGGCGTAGTCGACCAGGAGGCCCGGAATGCCCGCGGCCCCGACGACCTCCCGGTCCGCCCGGATGTGGGTCGGCGCGCCGCCCGTGGAGGGGCGCCGCCCGGCGGAGAACCAGGCCGAGGTCCCGAAGAGGTCCTTGACCGTGGCGTAGGCGTAATCGATGCTCACGTTGCTGTCGGCGGGCACGTGCCCCCGGGTCCCGTCGAAGCTCTTGCTGTCGCGGTCGCCGAAAAGCCCCGTCTGCGTCGCGCCGCCCTCCTGCATGCCGAACGTCTTATAGGCGAGCATCCGGATGTGCATCGAGACGCTCTCGGCCGGCTTGACGTTGATGTTGAAGCCCAGGCGGTTGGTCAGAAGCGAGTCGTTCTTGATCCGGCTCGCCCCTTTGGCGTTCCCGTTGAAGTCGGTGTACGCCGGGGCATGGGCGCGGAGCACGTCGTGGCGCACGCGCAGGTCGCCCCCGAAGGAGATCCAGTCGGGCTTGCGGGCCTCATCGGCGCCCTTCGCCTCCGAGCCCGACACCTGGCCCCGCAGCTCCTCCACCTGCTTGGACAGCTGCTCGACCTTCTTGGACAGGTCGGCGTCCTGGGCCGCCGCGAGCGACGCGGTCAAGGTCAGGCTGAAAACGCACACCGCGCGCGCGATACCGCGCAGGCTTCGGCTGAATCGAGTCATAAGTCCTCCTTTTAAACGGCTTGCGCGCGATTCCGGACACATATATCTGCGTGCACAGATGTTTCATGCAACGAACATTCCGAATATATCCGCCTGCGCAGATATATAATATCGCTCACTCCCCGGCTTGAAACGGCGGAGGCCGCGTGTTACCATCTGGGAGATGGAAAAACCCGTCGACGGGATGTTCCGGGCCTTCGCGGACGTCACGCGCCTGCGCATCCTCCACCTGCTGACGCGCCGCGACCTCTCGGTCTGCGAGATCATGGCGACGATGGAGGTGCCCCAGTCGAAGATCTCGCGTCACCTGGGCTATCTGCGGGATTCGGGGCTCGTCGTCTCCCGCACGCAGGGGCAGTGGCGTCTTTACAGCCTGGCCGAGCCGACGACCCGCTTCCAGGCGCGCGCGCTGCATTGCCTGAAGGACTGCTTCGACGAGGTGGCCGTGCTGAAAGCGGACATGGCCCGCCTCAAGGTCGTGGGCCCCTTATGCGCCGCGCGCAGGAAGCGCCTGGCCGAGTCCGCCCGCAATAAAAGGAAGGGCTGAGGCGTCCGGAAAAATCGGAGCCCCCTCCCAGAATCGAACTGGGGTAGGCAGTTTACAAAACTGCTGCTCGACCACTGAGCTAAGGGGGCGTCCCGGAAAGTTTAACAGGTTTTCGCCGCTCCGGCGCGGCCGCCCCCGCGGCGCGGTCTACGGCGCCTTCTCCCCCGCGGGAAGGACGAGCGGCAGCGGAGCCTCGAAGATCAGGCTTTCCCGGTAGCGCGAGGACTTGCCGGTGTTGGCCAGGCGCACCTGCCTGTCGCGGAACTCCTGCGCCGCGGCCACGTCCCGGAAGCCGCTCGCGACCTCGTGAGCGAGGTTCAGGAGCAGGAAGCTCGTCTTCACGCTCTCCGTGCGGGCCGAGAGCTCCGAGGCGTCCCGGTTCGCCTTGATCCGCGGGTCGAGCAGCGCCACCGCGCCGGCCTTCGCGGCGGGAACCCGGTAGAGGACCACCTGCTCGACGACGTCCCCGCGCGAGCTCGTCCGGTGCACGACGGTCCTGCGCCCCCGATAGAGGCCGAACCAGGTCAGCGCGTCGTCGCTTCGGCGGTCGGGCTGGCCGTGCTTCTCGATCATCGCCAGGGCCATGAGGCGGGAGGGCTCCGGCCAATCGGCGACGGCCGACTCGGCCTTGCCCGCCGCCGCGGCGCCGGCGAGCCGTCCGTCGCCGATCATCGCCGTCGCGGCGAGGAGGCCGACGCCCGCGACGCAGCGAACGAACATTCCGCGCAGATCGATATTCATGGGACCCCCG
>JAMPYD010000430.1 GCA_023700845.1 Elusimicrobiota bacterium
CGGACCAAGGCGCTGACCGGCTCTTCGGGGACCGCCGCATCGTCTCGAACCTGCGGAGCCTCGTCGTGCGCGGCGGGATCGCGAAGGTCGTCTCGCGTGTCGTCCAGCTCGGCCTGCGCATCGCCGGCGTCGTGGTGATGGCGCGCCTCGTGTCCCCGGACGACTACGGCGTTTTCCTGATGACGACCTCCTTCACTTTGCTCCTGACCATGTTCAACGACATGGGCCTGGCGAAGGCGACCGTGCAGCGGCAGGAGATCAACCACGCGCAGGTCAGCACCTTGTTCTGGGTCAACGCGGCGGCCGGAGGCCTGTTCTTCCTGTTCACGCTCGCCGCAGCTCCGGTCCTGGGCTGGTTCTACGCGGAGCCGCGGCTCGTCCCGGTCACGATGGCGATGGGGACGACCTTCATCCTCTCCGGTCTCGTGGTCCAGCACGGGGCGCTTCTCCAGAGGCAGATGCGGTTCATGACCCTGGAAACGATCGCCTTCGTCGCGCAGGTCGCGGGCGCGGTCGCGATGTACTGGTCCGCCTGGCTCGGCGCGGGCTACTGGGCCCTGGTGCTCAACATCGTCGTGATCCGGCTCGTCGAGGCGGTCCTCACCTGGCGGCTCGCCGGCTGGCGGCCGGGCTGGCCCCGCCGCGGCACGGGCGTGCGGGGCATGCTCGTTTTCGGCGGCCACCTCAGCGGCGCCGGCTTCGTGAGCTACTTCAACCGCAATCTCGACAACATCCTGATCGGCCTCTACTGGGGGCCCGCGGTCCTGGGAATTTACTCGAAGGCCTACGGCCTGCTCAAGCAGCCGCTGTCCCAGATCGGCTCCCCGACCTCCGCGGTCATCGTCCCCGCGCTGAGCCGCCTGCAGGACGAGCCCGTCCGCTTCCGCGACTACTTCATCAAGGCCATGAAGGCGGTGGTCTTCCTGGCGATGCCGATGGTCGTCTTCACGTGGGTCGACGCGCGCGAGCTCGTCCTGATCCTGCTCGGCCGGAAGTGGCTCGAGGTCGTTCCGTTGTTCAAAGCCCTGGCGCCGGCGGCGATCCTGGGCGTGTCCCAGGTTTTCGCCACCTGGCTGTACCAGTCGCTCGGCCGCGGGGAGAGGATGTTCAAGTCCTCCACCGCCGTCCTCGGGGTGCTCATCCTCGCGTTCGTCGGCGGGCTTCCGTGGGGAGGCCTGGGAGTCGCGGCCGCCTACAGCGCGGCCTACTGCCTCATCGTGTACCCCTCGATGGCGTACGCGGTGCGCGGCACGCCCCTGACCTTGCCGGACATCGCGGGCGCGGTGTGGCGGCCCATCGCCTTCGCCGCGGCCGCGGGCGCCGCGACGGCGTGGTTCAAGACCGCGGTCGCGGTGCCCGGGCCCGTCGCGGCGCGGTGCGGCGCGGACCTCGCCTTCTTCGGCCTCGCCTACGCCGCGGCCTGGGCCGTCCTGCCCGGAGGCCGGGAGTTCGTCTCCTCGATCTCGGGCCCCTTCATGAAATGGGGCCGGGAATACCTCGACCGCAAGCGCAGGGCGAAATCGTGAGACGAAAAATCCTTTTCCTCCAGACGGAGGACTCCACCTTTTACTCGCACCGCCTGCCGATGGCCCGGGCGGCGCTCTCCACCGGAGCCGAGGTCGTCGTCGCCGTGCGCGTGGTCGCCCACCGCGAACGGCTCGAACGGGAGGGCCTGCGCGTGGTCGCCCTGCCGTGGAGGCGCAGCGGGGTCAATCCGTTCTCCGAGATGAGGACGCTCGCGGCGATCGTCCGGCTGTACGCCGCCGAGCGCCCCGACCTCGTCCATCAGGTCACGCTCAAGCCCATCCTGTACGGCTCGCTCGCGGCCGCGCTGGCCGGCGTGCCGGCCGCGGTCAACGCCCTGACCGGGCTCGGCTTCATTTTCATCTCCGAGAGCTGGGTCGCGCGCCTCCTTCGCCTCGGGGCGGGCCTCGCCATGAAGGCGGCCTTCTCTCGTCCCGGGTCCGTCGCGCTGTTCCAGAACGAGGACGATCGCGCGGTGTTCCTCTCCCGGGGCCTGGTGGCGCGAGAGCGGACGGTCCTGATCCGGGGCTCGGGCGTCGACACGGCCCGCTTCGCGCCGAGCCCCGAGGCCGAGGGCGTTCCGCTCGTCGTCCTGCCCGCGCGCATGCTCTGGGACAAGGGCGTCGGCGAGTTCGTCGAAGCCGCGCGCCTGCTGGCCGCCGAGGGCGTCAAGGCGCGCTTCGCGCTGATCGGCGAGCAGGACGACGAGAACCCGGCCGCCGTGCCGCCGGCGCGCCTGGCGGAATGGAAGGCTTCCGGGGCCGTCGAGTGGTGGGGCCTGCGCGACGACATGGCGGAGATCTACGCCCGGGCCCATGTCGTCTGCCTTCCGTCCTACCGGGAGGGGCTTCCCAAGGCCTTGATGGAAGCGGCGGCGTGCGGCCGCCCCGTGGTGGGCGCCGACGTCCCCGGCTGCCGCGAGGTCGTGCGCGACGGCGAGACGGGCCTGCTGGTCCCGGCCCGGGACGCCCGCGCGCTCGCCTCGGCGCTGGGGCGCCTGATCGCGGACAAGCCCCTGCGCGAGCGCCTGGGCGCCGGGGGGCGCCGGCTGGCCGTCGCCGAGTTCGCGCAAGAGAGGATCGCCGAGCAGACGAAGGCGGTCTACGAGCGCCTGTTGGCGATTCGAAGCACGACCTGAGCCTTGGCGTTCTCGTAGGCGCGCCGCGCCTCGGGCGTGAGCTCGTCCCAGCGCATCTCGATGAGGCGCTTGTCGGCGTCGATCCAGCCGGCGGCGCGGTACACGGCCATGCGCGCGAGCGTCAGGAGAATCTCCCACGCGGAGCTGAGCGGGTGCGAGGACAGGTACTGACCGTACAGGCTCAGGCGGTAGCGGTACGCC
>JAMPYD010000431.1 GCA_023700845.1 Elusimicrobiota bacterium
ACTGGGCGAGCCTGACCCCGGCCCGCGACGTGCCCGTCGGCGTCGCGCCGCCCGACGCGAACCGGTAGCCCGCCCGGCGCGCGCCCGCGATGATTCCGGGCAGCGCGGCCGCCGTGGCCGAGCGGTCGACGAGCGCGGGCGCCTTGGCCTCGAACCCGTCGTGGAGCAGGATGATCGCGCCGGGCCCGAGCTGGGAGAGCACGGCCGAGACGATGCCGGCGGCGTCGAGACGGCCGTCGTAGCCGCGGCTGGTCCAGAGCATCATCCTCATCCCCCGCTCCTCGAGAACGCCGCGCAGGGGAAAGCCGCGCACGCCGTACGGGGGCCGGAACCACGTCGGCCTGCGGCCGGTGATCCTCTCGAGCAGGTCCTGCGTGCGGTCGATCTCGGCGGCGATGGCCTCGCGGCCGGCGAGGTGCAGCCAGGGATGGGACCAGGTGTGGTTGCCGATCTCGTGGCCCTCGTCGCGGATGCGGCGCACGAGCCCGGGATACCGCTCGGCGCTCGCGCCGCACAGGAAGAAGGTCGCCTTGACGTCCTCGGCGCGCAGGATGTCGAGGATCTCGCCGGTGTACGGCACGGACGGGCCGTCGTCGAAGGTGAGCATCACCTCGGCGGGGTCGCCGGCGCGCACCAGGGCGGGCCCGAGCAAGGTCGCCCGCGGCGAGCCGAGGCCGTAGGCGAGCACGCCGACGGAGGCGAGCGCGAGCCCGGCGAACGGGAGGATGATCTTGAGTCGGGAAAAGGTCATCGGCGGCCCTTATATTGTATCTATACATCGCGATGGCCGCTCCCGCTCCGATCCTCGACACCGTCCGGCAGGACTGGATTCATCTCGTGCTGGCCCCCGTGTGGGCGCTGGCTCTCGGTCTCGTCCTCGGCCTGACGCCGCTCGCGACCTGGAAGCTCGCGGCGTTCGGCCTTTCCGGATCCCCGGTGGACGCGTTCCTCGGCGCGTTCATCATGGCCCACCTCGTGATCGTGTTCTTCCGCTCGCACGCGAACGCCGAGGTCCGCCGCCGCCATCCGTTCCGCTTCTGGGTCGTGCCGCCGGCGCTCCTGCTTCTGCTCGCCGCCTCCGGGACCGCGCTCGCGATCGCGGCGGCGCTCGCGGTCTGGTGGGACGTCTACCATTCGTCGCTGCAGACGTTCGGGATCGGGCGCATCTTCGACCACAAGGCGGGCAACGATCCCGAGGCCGGGCGCGCGCTCGACCTGATCCTGAACCTCCTGCTCTACGTCGGCCCGATCCTGTGCGGATCGATGCTCCTCTTCCACGCCGGCCCGCTGTATTCGTTCGAGGCCGGCTCCTGGGTCGAGGCGCTCGTGCGCCATCAATCGCGGGTCCGCCTGATCGTGATCGCGGCCGGCCTCCTGTTCCTGGTCCTCTACGGGGAGGTCTACGCGGCCCTCGTCGAGAAAGGCTACCGGCCCCCCCGCCGGAAGGTCGCCCTGCACCTGGGCACGGCCGCGGTGTCGGTGTGGGCCTGGGGCTTCAACCCGCTCGGCATGGCCCTGTTCATCATGAACTTCTTCCACGCCTGGCAGTACTTCGCCCTCGTCTGGCGCTACGAGCGCGAGAACATCGGCGCGGTCCTGCGCGTCCCCGCGGGCCCCCGCGGCCGGACCTTGGCGTTCGCCCTGTTCCTCGGCCTGGCCTTCCTATACGGGAGCGTGTTCGGAGTGCTCGGCGAGCTGTCGACCAAGGCGATGGCGGTCACCTTGGTCGTCTCCCTGATGCACTTCTGGTACGACGGCTTCGTCTGGTCCGTGCGCCGGAAGCAGGTCTAGGCCAAAGGCCCATACCTTTATAGGTCCAAATCCCCTGTGGGCCCACCGCGCGCCGGGCTACAATCTCAGTAGGCTATGAAACCCTCAGGGTTGATCGCAGTCATCCTTTCAGCCTCGATCCCAACCTCCTCTTTTGCCCAGGCCGTTTCAGCCTCCCGAGCCGGCGCCGCCGCCCAGTCCTCCGCCTCGGCCGCCGCCGGAACCGTCGCGATCGTCCCCTCGGGCTTCGCGGCCCTCACCCCCCTCCCGCTCTCGGCCCCGTCGATGGCCCCCGGCCTGACGCCCGCCCCCGGGATCACGCCCTCGGCTTTCGCCGCGGCTCAGGCGGCGCCTTCGGCGGTGCAAGTCGTCGGCGCCATCCCGGCCTTGCCCGCGGCGCTGGCCGCCGTCCGCCCCGCCGCCGCGACGCAGCCGCTCAAGCTCTCCCAGGTCCAGGTCGTTCCCGCGGCGACCTTCGTCGCGCCCTCCGCCGCCAAGGACGAGGCCGCCGCCTCCAAGACCTGGACCGAGAAGCTCGCCGCGATGTTCGACGGCGCGAAGAAGTCCGCCGATCAGGCGCCCGTCGATCCCGCCAATCTCAGGGCCTTCGTCGTCCGCCACGGCCAGCCGATGACCGAGATCACCTTGGCCGAGGCGGCCGAGCGCAAAGGCCAGGTCCGCCTGCTCACCGCGAAGAACGATCCCTCGGGCCTGAACGAGAAGAACGCCGCCCAGGTCGGCGCGCTCCTAGGCGGGGCCGCGAAGGGCAAGATCGAGCAGGAGCAGCTGGCCGTGGACTGGTCGCCCAAGGCCGCCGCGGCGGCTGCGGCCCAGGCCGCGCCGGCCGCGTCGAAGGCCGCGATGTCCCTCGGAGCCGCGCTGATCTGGCCCTTCCGCGAGGCGAAGTTCCTCGGGAAGCTGTTCAAGGACTCCTTGGTCAAGCCCCTGCCGAGCGAGATCTTCGGCGGCCTCGCCACCAAGACCTTCCCCCTCGTCACCTCGATCGGCGTCTACTGGGCCGCGGCCGGCCTGGCCCACCCGGTCGCCCTCGTCGGCCTCATCACGTTGAGCGTGGTCC
>JAMPYD010000432.1 GCA_023700845.1 Elusimicrobiota bacterium
GGAAGTTCTTGTTTTCCCCCACGATCACGCGCGGGATGCGGTAGAGCAAGGTCGTGCCGGTGCACATCACGCACGGGCTCAGCGAGGAGACCAACGTCAGCTCCGGCCAGTCGCGGCGGCGGCCGGCGTTGCGCAGGCAGACCACCTCGGCGTGCGCGGTCGGGTCTCCGGTCTGCACGCGCATGTTGTGCCCGCGCGCGACGATCCGGCCCTTCGCGTCGACGAGCACGGAGCCGATCGGCAGCCCGCCCTCGTCATAGCCCTTCTTCGCCTCGAGATACGCCTCGCGCACGAGCTCTTGATCGGTCATGCCCGCATATTACTTCTTCTGACTATCCTCAAGGAGAGCCAAACCCCCTGGCGCGGCGGGGCCGGGCCTGTTACCCTAGGGGAGCATGGCCCCCCTCGCCTTGGCCCTGGCCGCGCTCCTGCTCCCCGCCGCGTCGCGGGCGGGCGACGCGCGCGTTCAGGCGCAGGACGCCGCCGTCGTGCCCCTGAGCGGAGACGACGCCGCCGCGCGCGAGGCCGCGGGCCGCTCCTTCGACGGCAACCCCGCCTCGGAGACCGTCGTGGCCGGACGGGACCGCAGCGGAGCCGCGCGCCTGGCCAAGGCGACGCCCCCCGAACGGACGGCGAAAAAGGAGCCTCCGCCCGCCGGCGAAAAGGAACCCGGCGGGGGCAAGCTGTCCTCCGGCCTCATGATGGGCGGGGCCGCCCTTCTCGGCGGACTGCAGGGCTGGTTCTCGGCGGGGCTGCTCGGCGCGGCCGCGGGCGCGGGGCTGGGCCTGGCCGCCGCCTGGCTGTTCCACAAGAAGGACTACGGCGCCGCGTTCGGCGTGACCGCGGGCGCGGTCATCGGCACCGCCCTCGGCGGGCCCATCGGCGGCCTCATCGGCGCCGTGGTGGGCGGAGCGATCGGGCACCTCCTCGGCAAGCTGTTCCTGTAGTCCGGGGAATAGTACAATCGGGCCGTGCTTCCGCAATATCTGACGCCGAAGCTGTTCACCACCCTCCGAGCCTACGACCGGACCCAGCTCTACCACGACCTCGTCGCCGGGCTCATCGTCGGCGTCGTCGCCATCCCCCTCGCGCTGGCCTTCGGCATCGCCTCGGGCGTGACCCCGGCCGAGGGCCTCTACGCCGCGGTCGTCGGCGGCTTCATCATCTCTTTGCTCGGCGGCAGCCGCGTCCAGATCGGCGGGCCGACCGGGGCCTTCGTCGTCATCATCTACGGCATCGTGCACCAGTACGGGCGCGAGGCCCTCACCGTCTGCACGATCATGGCCGGCGTGATCCTCATCGTCATGGGGCTGTTCCGGATGGGAAATCTCATCAAGTGGATCCCCTATCCCGTCACCACCGGCTTCACCAGCGGCATCGCCGTCATCATCTTCTCCTCCCAGATCAAGGACCTCCTCGGCCTCCGGATGGGAGCGGTCCCCCCCGAGTTCGTCTCGAAGTGGGACGCCTATCTTCACGCCCTGCCCACCGCCGATTGGCACACCTTCGGGCTCTCCGCGGCGACCTTGGCGGTCCTCGTCTATCTTCCGCACCTGACGAAGAGGATTCCCTCCCCGTTCGCGGCCCTGGTCTTCGCCACGGGAGCGGCGGCGGTCTTCGGCCTGCCCGTGGAGACCATCGGCTCGCGCTTCGGGGAGCTTCCCCGCGGCCTGCCCATGCCGCACCTGCCGTCGGTCGATTTCAAGACCGCGACGGAGCTGGTGCGGCCGGCCACGGTGGTGGCGCTGCTGGCCGCGATCGAGTCCCTGCTCTCGGCCGTGGTCGCCGACGGCATGATCGGCTCCCGGCACCGCTCGAGCGTCGAGCTCGTCGCCCAGGGCGCGGCCAACGTGATCTCTCCGCTGTTCGGCGGCATACCGGTCACCGGGGCCATCGCGCGCACCGCCACCAACATCAAGAGCGGAGGGCGCACTCCCGTCGCCGGCATCGTCCACGCCGCGGTCCTGGTCTGCGTGCTGCTGTTCGCGGGGCCGCTCGTCGCCCGCATCCCGCTGTGCGCGCTGGCCGCCGTGCTCGTCATCGTCGCCTACCACATGAGCGAGTGGCGCACCTTCGCCTTCCTGCTCAAGTCCCCGCGCTCGGACGTCGCCGTGCTCCTGGCCACCTTCGGCCTGACCGTGCTCGTCGACCTCACCGTCGCCGTCGAGGTCGGCATGATCCTGTCCGCCTTCCTGTTCATGCGCCGCATGGCCGAGATGACGACCGTCGGCGCCGCGGTGCGCGAGCTCGGCGACGACGAGTCGGCCAAGGAGGGGCCCGAGAAGGGGCGGGCCGTCCTGCCCAAGGGCGTCGAGGTCTACGACGTCAGCGGCCCTCTGTTCTTCGGCGCCGCGGACAAGCTCGGCGAGACCCTCTCCCAGATCTCGGATCCGCCCAAGGTCTTCATCCTGCGCCTGGGCGCCGTCCCCGTCATGGACGCCACCGGGCTTCACGCGCTGCGCGATTTCCAGGCCCGCTGCCGCCGCCTGAAGACCTCGCTGCTGCTGTGCGGCCTGCGCAAGCAGCCGCTGCGCGTGCTCCAGTCCACCGGGGCCTTGGCCGAGTTCGACGCCTGGACCGAGGACGACGACCTGGCCGCGGCGCTCAAGACCCTCGAGAAAAGCGCCCTCCTGACGAAGTAGCCGCTAGCGCAGGGACGGGTCGGACTGCAGCGCGGTCACGCAGGCCATGTTGACGATGTCGTCGACGGACGCGCCGCGCGACAGGTCGTTGACCGGCTTGGCGAAGCCCTGCAGGATCGGCCCCAGCGCCTCGGCGCCCGTCAGGCGCTGCACGAGCTTGTAGCCGATGTTGCCGCTCTGCAGGTCGGGGAAC
>JAMPYD010000021.1 GCA_023700845.1 Elusimicrobiota bacterium
GGCCACGCGCAGGGAGATCCAGCTCACCCGCGAGGCGGTCAACGTGTTCTTCCCCGTCTGGTCGCCCGACGGAAAGATGATCGCCGCCACGCGCACGGGCGACGACCGCGCCGGCGACCTCGTGCTCGCCTCCGCCGACGGGCGGATGGTCGAGTACGCCGAGCCGCCGGTCAAAGGCGGCATCGTCGTCCCGCAGGCGTGGTCGCCGGACGGCCGGAGCCTGCTGACCGCCGCGGAGGACGAGAAGGGCTTCCACCGCCTGTACCTGATCGGCGACGGCGGCAAGGGCCGCTTCATCGGCCCGTCGGGATGGGACGTCGAGCACGCCGAATGGCACAAGGCCGCGGGCATCGTCTTCACGCGCAACGAGGGCGGGGCGTCCGCGCTGTACCGCCTGCGCTCGCCCGACGCCAAGCTCGAGCGCCTGACGCCGGCGAAGGGGCGCGTCGAGGGCTTCGTCCTCGACCGCGCGGGCCGGTTCGCGTTCCACGACTGGAGCGACTCCTCGCACGCCCCCGACGCCTGGAGGCTCGACCTCGCGACCGGCAAGCGCCTTCAGCTCACCCGTTCGATGCTCGGCGGCGTGAAGCCCGCGGACCTCGCCCAGGGAGAGATCATCGCCTATCCGTCCTTCGACGGGAAAATGATCAGCGCGATCCACCTCAAGCCGCCGGTCGCGCGCCTGGGGACGCCCCCGCCCGTCGTCGTGATGGCCCACGGCGGCCCCGACTGGCAGAGCTTCGACGACTTCCACCCGATGCGCCAGGCCCTCGCCGAGGCGGGCTTCGCGGTGCTCGCCCCCAACTTCCGGGGCTCGACCGGCTTCGGCCGCGCCTTCCTCGACGCGAACCGCAAGGACTGGGGCGGCGGCGACCGCAAGGACATGATCGCGGGCGTGAAGTTCCTCGCGTCCCGCGGCGAGGCCGACCCCAAGCGGGCCGGCATCACCGGCGGCAGCTACGGCGGCTACTCGACCCTGTACGCGCTCGCGCGCAACGAAGGCGACTGGGCCGCGGGCGTCGCCGCCTACGGCATGCCCGACCTGGCCCTCGACTACGAGCTGTCGAAGAGCCGCTTCGCGACCTGGTACGAGACGATGATGGGCAACCCGAAGGACGACGCCGCGCTGTTCAAGGAGCGCTCGGCGATCACCTACCTCGACGATCTCAAGGCCCCCCTGCTGGTTTTCCAGGGCGCCAACGACACGAACGTGCCTTTGGCCGAGGCGGAGCTCGTCCATAAGAGGCTGAAAGCGCTCGGCCGCGACGTCGGCCTCGTCGTGTATCCCGACGAGGGCCACGGCTTCTCGCGGCGCAAGAACCTGACCGACTACTACGAGCGCACCGTCGGCTTCTTCTCCGCCAAGCTCGCCCCGCGCTGACTCTCCTTGAGACGGGTCGAACTCGCACCGGTGCGAGTTCCCGGCGGCTGTTTCCGGGAACAGTTGCGCCCGGTCAAAGGCCTGTCCGGGGCGAAATGGTAAAATCGGGTCGTGCCCCAGCCCTTTCCCCATCATTATGAAGTGAGCCTGGCCTGGAAGGGAGGCGAGACGAGCGAGATCTCGTCCGGCCCCCGGCCGTCCCTCCCCGGCGGACCGCCCGCCCAGTTCGACGGCGTCGACGAGACCCGCTGGAGCCCCGAGCACCTCGTCCTGGCCGCGCTGGCGCAGTGCCTGATGCTCACCTGGATCTCGCTCAACAAGCGCTCGCAAATCCCGCTCAAGGCCTGGGAGTCGAAGGGCGAGAGCGTGCTCGAGAAGACGAAGGAAGGCCTCGTCTTCACGTCGTTCAAGCTCTCGGTCGCCCTCAAGACCGACGCCGGCCGCATCGACGAGGCGCGCCGCCTGCTGGAGACCGCGAAGAAGTACTGCATCATCGCCAACTCGCTGAAGACGCCGCCGACGCTCGAGGCCGTCGTGGAAGCCGCCTGAGCCGGAAGCCCCCCGTCTCGGAGAGCGCCGCGCTGCTGGTCCTCGCGTCGGTCCACTTCGTCAACCTCCTCGACTTCATGATGGTGATGCCGATGGGCCCGGACTTCGCGGCCGCCCTCGGCATCCCGATGTCCCATCTCGGCATCGTCGGCGGCGCCTACACGGCGTCGGCGACGGTCGTCGGGATCGCGGGCTCGCTGCTGCTCGACCGCTGGGAGCGGAGGTCCGCGCTGACGCTCGCCGTCGCGGGCCTCGGCGTGTCGACGATGACCGGCGCGCTCGCGACCGGGGCGGCGTCCCTCGTCTGGGCGCGCATCGCGGCCGGCGCGTTCGGCGGGGTCGCCGCGACCCTGTGCTTCTCGATCGTCGCCGACCTCGTGCCCGAGGAGCGCCGCGGGCGGGCGACGGCGATCGTCGCCTCCGGCTTCTCGCTCTCCTCGATCGCGGGCGTGCCCGCCGGGCTCGAGCTCGCGCGGCGCGGCGGCTGGCGCGCGCCGTTTCTCGTCGTCGGCCTGATCGCGCTCGTCCTCGCCGTCGCGGCCCGCCTGCTGCTGCCCAAGCTCCGGGCCCACCTCGACACGGCCGAGAAGCCGGCCGCGCTTCCGCTCGACGCGCGCATGGGGCTGAGCTTCGCCGCGTTCGCCTGCGCGATCCTGGGGAACTTCATGCTGATCCCGAACCTTCCGGCCTATCTGCAGTTCAACATGGGCTTCCCTCGCGAGCACATGGGCCTGCTGTACCTCGGCGGCGGGCTCGCGAGCCTGGCGACCATGCGCCTCTCCGGGATCGTGACGGACCGGACCCGGGCGCTGTGGCCCGTGCTGGCGGGCTCGATCCTGGTGTCGACGGCCCTC
This sequence comes from Elusimicrobiota bacterium, assembly GCA_023700845.1. GTDB lineage: Bacteria > Elusimicrobiota > Elusimicrobia > UBA1565 > UBA9628 > GWA2-66-18. The sequence continues at coordinate 2,785 of JAMPYD010000021.1, forward strand.
GTCTTCGGCGCGGTGCTGCAGCCGCCGTGGCTGCCGCCCGTGCTGTTCTTCTCCGTGTTCATGAGCTGCAACGCCGCCCGCTGGGTCGCGGTCAACGCGCTGGCCAGCCGCGTCCCGCCGCCGTCGGCGCGCGCCCGCTACCTCTCGGCGCAGAACGCGTTCACGCACGCGGCGAGCGCGGCCGCCTCCCTCGCCTCGACCGTCTTCCTGGCCTCGGAGCCCTCCGGGCGCCTGATCGGCATGCCCGCGCTCGCGGCGACGGCCGCGGTCCTCGGCCTCGGGGTGCCCGTCGCCGTGTGGCGCCTCGAGAAGCTGATCCCCGCGCGCCGCGCCGCCCTCGACGCCCCCGCCCCCGCCGAGTTCTAGCGCGCCCGGCCTAGTCGCCCAGCAGCCTCAGATAGAGATGCGGCTCGGCGGCCGCCTTTCTCGCCATCTTGAGCACGCGCGAGAGCGCGGGCCGCGCCTGCGGCGCGGCGGTCAGGGACAAGCGCTCGAGCTCGGGGATCACGTCGACGATTTGAAGCCGGTTGAAGGCGGTCACGCCCTCGACGTCGACGTAGCGCAGCATCGGATAGCCGGCGTCGCCGGCCGGCATCGCCCCGGCCAGGGCGCCGCCGTCGTCGATGAACGAGTCCAGCTCCCCGCCGAATTCGTCTTCGAGATACGCGTCGAGCCCCATGCTACCTCCCCGGATACATCGTCACGACCCGGCCGTTCGGCTCGGCGATCACGACGCAGGTCTTCACCGGCCTGCCCGTGCGCCCGTCCGTGCCGATCGGGTCGACGGCGCCGGCGACCCGCTTGTCGCGGCCGTTCTTCTGGCGGGCCGGCTTCGCCCGCTCCGCGAGCTTCAGCAGCCCGTGCAGGTCCGTGCCCGGCAGGAACAGGCTCTTGCCGCGGCTGAGGCGCCCGCCGGCGAAGTGGCTCTCGCGCACGTGCCGCTCCGCCCGCGCGTCGAGCGTCAGCGCGGCGGAGGCCGCGGCGGCGGCGAGGACGACGGCCAGCAGGGCGAAAAGGGCGCGGCGGAGCATGGGCGATTATATAAGATGGCACCTATGAAGAAACTTCTTCCCCTTCTCGCCCTGTGGGCCTCCGCCTGCGCCCCGAGGATCAACGACATCACGACGACCCCCGACGATCCGCCGAGCTTCCGCCGCGCGGTCCTCCTGCCCGAGAACCGCGGCCGGGACATGACCTACCCGAACTCCAACATCTCCCGCCAGCGCAAGGCCTACCCCGACCTCAAGCCCGTCGTCCGCGCCGACACGCCGGAGACCGCCTACGAGGCGGTGCTCGCGGCCGCCCGGCGCATGCCGCGGTGGAACGTCATCGCGGCCGACGCCGCCGCGCGCGTGATCGAGGCCGTCGCGACGACGGCGCTGCTGCGCTTCAAGGACGACGTCGTCATCGAGGTCCGCCCCAAGGGAACCGGCTCCGCCGTGCACGTGCGCTCCAAATCGCGCCTCGGCAGGAGCGACTTCGGGGCCAACGCGAAGCGCATACGCGCCTTCACCGAGGAGCTGGCCCGCTAGCGGTCAGCGCAGCGCGAAGCCGAGGAAGCGCTCGACCGCGTAGGTCGAGGCCTGGCCGCACGGGCCGTTGAAGTTGTAGTCGCATCCGTGCGTGGCCCAGGGCATGTTCAGGAAGTAATGCGGCACGCCCGCGGCCTCGAGCTTCTCCGACAGGCGGTATTCGTGGAGAGGCCAGACCATCTCGTCCCGCCCGCCGTGGATCATCAGCGTCGGCGGCGATTTCTTCCCCGCGCTCAGGATCGGCGACGCCCGGGCGTAGCGCTCCGGCTCCTCGGCCGGGGAGCCGCCCAGGTACTGGCGCAGCAGCCGGCGCGAGTCGATCATGCGCTTGGGGCCCGGCTCGCGCCAGGCGAGGAACAGGTCGTTGGGCCCGTAAAAGACGACGACGCCCTTGAGCCCGGGAAACGGCTCGGGGTCGTGCGCGGCGGCGAGCGCGATCTGTCCGCCGGCGGAGCGGCCGAGGAGTATGACGCGGGAGGGGTCCAAAGACAGCTCGGAGGAACGGCTCTTGAGATGCGAGAGCGCGTCGCGGAGGTCCTCGACGGGGCCGGGGAAGATCGAGCGGGGGGCGAGCCCGTAGTCCACCGACGCGACGGCGTAGCCGCGGGCGGCGAGGTAGCGGGACAGCGAGTCGAGCTCGAGGCGGGTGCCGCTTTGCCAGGAGCCGCCGTGGACGACGAGGATCAGCGGAGACGGCTTGAGCGCGGCCGGCGGGCGGTAGAGCTCGAGCGAGAGGGCCTCGCCGCAGGAACGGGCGTATCGCTCGGTGGAGACGCGAACGGGGGTCAGGGGAACGCCCATCAGAAGATTTTTGAACGACAACGGCGTGGAGGTCACGTTCGACGGACCGAAGGCGGCCTCCATGCTTTGCGGCAGGGCTGAAGCGACGGGGAACGATCTCTGTAATGGGGTTAAGAATATAAATGACGCGGCTAGGCTGATGACGACGGAATATCGGCCGCCGCGTGTTGAGCTCCAACCTGGAGCGAACGGCAATAAGGCCAAAACGGCGAGCATGTGGCCCCACTCGGTCACGATGATCGACAGCATCCAGAGGTGATAGGTGGGCGCGCGGAAAACGGCCAGAAGGGAGACGAGCAGGGAAAGGGACGCGTAGACGACTCGCCCTCGCCCGTTTCGAATCATCCCCAGGCTCCCCGCAAGGCCCTGAAGCCCGCCTCATGCGTCAGCGGGGCGATCCCGATCGCGGCGGCGAGCCGGGAGGAATCGAGGGATGAGTCGCGCGGGCGCGGGGAGGCGAACTTCGCGTCCGCGGAGCGCGCGGGGCGGATGAGGCCCTCGTCGAAGCCCATGATCCGGGCGAAGGCGATCGCGGCCTCGAAGCGCGTCGCGCGGTCGCCCCCTCCCCAATGGAAGACCCCCGCGAGATCGGGATCGGCCAGGAGCCTGGCCGCGACCTCGGGCAGCTGATCGGCGGCCGTGGCCGTGCGCCACTGGTCGGTGAAGGCGGCCGCGGTCTCGCCGGCGGCCAGCTTGGCGCGCAGGTGGTCGATGAATCCCAGACGGCCGCCCAGCGGCCTGCCGTAGACGGCCGCGACCCTGAGCACCACGGCGCCGGGGGCGCGGACGAGCGCCGCCTCCTCGCTCGCGAGCTTGCCCCGGGCGTACACCCCGCGCGGCTCCGGGCGGTCGTCCTCGGTGTACCAGCCGCGCTCGCCGTCGAAGACGAGGTCGGTCGAGAAATGGATGAGGCGGGTCCCGGAGGCGCCGCACAGGGCCGCCAAAGTCTTCACCGCGTCGACGTTCACGCGCCGGGCCCGCTCGGGGTTCTTCTCGCAGACGTCCGGATCGGCCTCGGCCCCGGCGTGGATGACGGCCTTGGGGACGGCCGCGTCGAAGGCTCGGCGGATCGAGTCGGGGTCGGCCAGGTCCAGGTCCAAGGCCCCCTCCCCCGCGGCGGTCCGGGAGGCCCGGAACACGCGCCAGGACCCCTGCAAAGCGGGCGCGAGGCGCCGTCCGATGTAGCCGGTGGCGCCGGTCAGGAGCAGGGCGGGGAGCGTTTTTGTCACCTAGGTCCTAGGGCCCAGACCGGACCGGTCCCTATGCCTCAGGCCGGCCCGAGCCGGAGCGACTATACTGGATTTATGGTGAATCGAATAGGTCTCGCGGCTCTCCTCCTGGCTCTGGCGGCCCCCTCCTGGGCGAACAACGCTCTCCAGGACGCCCGCACGGTGGCCGGCGGCGGCCTCGGGACCTACGACGGCGGCTGCGCCGGCGGCTCCTGCGGCGCCTCCGTGGCCGCCTGCGAAGGCGAGGCCTGCCGGATCAACGCGACCTCCCAAAACGCCCTCAAAACCGGCGGCCTCGTCGTCGCCCAGAGCCGCGGCGAGACCCCGGCCCTGACCGCCGAGGTCCCCGCCCCCGATCTCGTCGAGGACGGGAAGGGCGCCAAGGACAAGCCCGGCTTCTTCAGCAAGCTTTTCAGCGGCAAAGGACTGATGTACGGCCTGGGCGGCGCGGCGGCCGGCGCCGGCATCGGCTTCCTGGTCGGCGGGCCGATCGGCGCCGTCATCGGCGGCCTCATCGGCGCCTTCGGCGCGTTCTTCCTGTCCAAGACGCTCGCGAAGTAAGCCTCACCCGATATCACGCAGGAAGGCCGGCCCTCGACGGGCCGGCCTTCCTAGTTTACGGGACCCTTGAAAAAGGCCCGCATCGGGTATAGACTAGTGTCATGGTCCCCCCCCTCAGGACTTGCCTGCGCCTCGCCCTCCTCGCGACCCCTCTCGCGTTCGCCCTCGCCTGCGGCGGCGACGACCCCCAGCCCCCGGTCGACCCCAATCTGACCGGCCCCTGCCAGGAACTCAATCAGCGCTGCGATTCGAGCGGCGATTGCTGCGGCGTGCTGACCTGCAACGCCAACAAGGTCTGCACCGGCGGCGGCTGCCAGGCGGCGGGCACGGCCTGCACGAGCTCGAGCCAGTGCTGCAATACGATGTCCTGCACCGGCGGCGTGTGCACCGGCGCGACCGGCTGCAACGGCGCGGGCGCGACGTGCACGAGCTCGAGCCAATGCTGCAGCTCCCTGACCTGCAACGCCGGCGTGTGCGGCAGCGGCACGAGCTGCTCCGGACAGGGCGCGAGCTGCGGCTCCTCCTCGCAATGCTGCGGCACGCTCAGCTGCCGAAGCGGCTTCTGCCAATAGATGTTGTAGGATTGCCGCATGGCTAAAGCGACCAAGACGCCCCCCGCATCCGGCATCACCAAGGAACTTTTCCCGAGCGGCAAGGTCTCCGCGGAAGTGCCCTACAAGAAAGGCGTGCGCGAGGGCGCGGGCCGTATGTTCTACGAGACCGGCGAGCTCTACGCCAAGGAAACCTACAAGGCCGGAAAGCTCAACGGCCCCACCACCACCTACTACCTGTCCGGCAAGGTCCAGTCCGAGCTCACCTACAAGGACGGCCTCCTCGACGGCCTCTGCAAGGAATACTACCTGAGCGGCAAGCTCGAGTCCGAGACGACCTACAAGGCCGGCAAGAAGGAAGGCCCCGCGACCATCTACGCCGAAACCGGCGCGGTCGAGAAGTCCCTCGTCTACAAAGACGACAAGCCCGTCTCCTAACCCGTCAACCGGCACCGCAAATCGGGAAAATCGGTGCCGGAAAATCGGTGCCTGGCATCCCGTTGTTGCATAAGTCGCCCGGACGGCACGGCTGGCGCAATCCGCATGCCGGACCTATACTGGGCGGCATATGAAACCCCTCCTCCTCATCACCGTCCTCGCCGCCTCCGCCGCCGCCCAGGAGGTCTCTCCCAAGCAGGACAAGGCCGGCTGGTACCGCACCGTCCGTGAATTCCACGAGGCCGGAGTGGTCGCCCGCAAGAGTTTCCCGTTCGAGCCCCCCACCGACGCCAAGGGAAGATTTCTGTACTGCGCGCTTCTCCCCGCGGCCGATTGGGCGCTCGATTCCCGGGAGGAGCACGTCGAGGAGCAGTACCTGAAGCTCCTGAGATCGGCGATGAACCTCCACGTGCGCCTGGACCCCGACCGCGTCATCGGCACCGGCGTGATCGGATTCTGCGGAAAGGTGAATTCTCCCACGCCGCAGGTCGACCTCGACCGCCTCGACGCGGATTGGCGGGCCGCCTGTCAGCAGCTCAGGCCCGCGTCGCAGGCCGGCCGCTATACCTGCACGGAAGGCTCCGGCGCCGGCGGCAGGCCCTTTCCGCCCAAAACGGCCGTCGTCGAGACACTCGGGGCTCTCGCCCGCTCGCCGCACGCCAAGACGGCCGTCCAAGCGCTGGACCTCATGCCGGAGATCAAGGGCCGCGACAAATTTTTCGCCAAGACGGTCAGCGAGATTCTGCGAGACGCCAAGACCCCCCTCGCCGTGCGCGAGCGCGCCGCCGAGATTCTCGCCAGCGTCCACACCCACGATCTCTCCGCCCACACCCTCGCGACGATCTGGGGCGACAAAGCCAATCCCGAAAGCCTGCGCCGCGCCGCCCTGCGCGGCTACTCCCTGGTCATGAGCTTCGGCACCTCACGTTCGGCCGGCAGCGACCCCAAGGCCAAGGGAGAGGTCCGCGACCGGCTGCAACAGTACCTTCACCCGCTCGCGGGCGTCATCGAGGCCGAGACCCGCGACGGCAAGGACGGGAAGGGCGGCACGGACACTCTCACCCCGCTCGGCGAGGACGCTCTGTGCGTCGCGGAGCAGTACTCCAAACGCTGGATCTGCTACGCCAACCGCTTCGGCTCGAAGTGGTACGAGGAAGTGAAGAAGGACGAGGCCGCCGGCCTGGACGCCTGCGCCAAAGACGGCAAGCTCAGCCGCTAGAATCCGGTGCCTGGCATCCCGTTGTTGCATAAATCTCCCGGACGTAGCGGCTGATCGAGCTCCGCGTCGAGAACAGCCACCGGGCAACGGCCGTCTGGGAGTGCCCGTTTCGTATCGCCTCCCGGGCGAAAGAGCGGCGGGCCTGGACGAAATGAGGCAGACGGGAACGGGACCGAAGATTCTCAAGAGTGATCCCCGCGCCATGAACGGCCGCCGCCGCAAGCGCTTCCAGGGCCGCCGCTTCAACCTCGTCATGCCGTGTCAGGACTATTTTCTCGTCCACGCTGTTGGGCCACGGGTCGAAGCCGAGAAGATCGTCGGAGTTGATGTCCTGCCCCGCATAACTCGACCATGGCCAATCCTGCGGTCTGGCGACAAGTCCCGCGCGCACCGGATTCATGTGGATGTATGGAATCAACGTCGCGAGATACCGGTCGGTGAGGCACAGATTCGCCTTGTAACGATCCTGAAAGAGGTGTCCCGTTCTTTCGTGGCGAAGATTGAATTTTTTCGCATGGATCGTGAGAAGCCGATGCATGAAAGACGCCAATGGAATCAAGCCGACCTTGATCGCGAGGTGAAAGTGATTGGTCATGAGGCAATAGGCGATCACCTCGCACGACGATTCCGCACTGAAGCGGAACAGGGCTTCGAGGAACCCCGTCCGGTCTTGGCCATCCAAAAAAATGTCGCAGCCGTTCACCCCGCGGGCCATCACGTGGTAAACGGCGCCGGCGAAATGCGTGCGTGGTCTTCTTCCCATACCTATCATACGACTGAGGGGGGTAAAAAGTTCCCTATCGATACTTATGCAACAACGGGATGCCAGGCACCGCCTCCGGGGCCGGTTAGCGGGTTTTGGCGGTGAGGGCGTCGCCCAGGGCGGGGACGGCGGAGGCGATCGCCAGGAGCGCGTCGGGGTGCGCCGCGATCCACTCGATCGTCTGGGGGTCGGCGATCATCCGCTTCATCACGACGGGGTCGCCGAGGGCTTCCTGGATCGCGGGGCAGTCGAGCATCTTGCGCACCATCGGGCTGCCGAGAAGAGCGCGCGCCGCCCGGGGATCGCGCATCGCGGGCGACGAGAGGAAGGCCCGGATCACCGTCGGATTGCCGAGCAGGGCCTTGGCCACCGTCGGGCTGTTGAGCGTGACGCGCACCAAGGTCGAATTCATGTAGGCGTCGACCTTCTTCGGGCTCGCCAGGAACGCGCGCAGGTCGCGCCCGCTGCCGAGGGCGCTGCGCGACATCATGAACTTCGCGGGACGCGCGATCAGCGCCGCCAGGAACTTGTGCTTGCGCGCCCACCGCTCGGCCTTCGGCGTGATCGTCGTGTAGCGCTTGTCCGCGGCGCCCTTCGGCGCCGAGCCGACGTACATGCCCGCGTCGGCGATCGGCTTCATCAGGGACGACGCCGGCGGCGGGGCCGCGGCCACGGCGTCGCGCAAGGTCTCGCCGGAGGCGAGCCGGGCGGGCGCGCGGACCGGGGCGGGGCCGGTCTGGAGATTGAAGGCGCGGGCCGTTTCCTGCGTCAGGAACGCGTCGTCGGGGCGCGACAGGACCGACCAGGTCACGGCACCGCCGGCCCCCAGGAGGCCGAGGATGCTGACGACGGGCAGAAGGCTCCTCACGCCGATAGGATACCCGTCCCGGAAACCCCGGTCATGGGCCTTAGGACCCACATCCCCGCGTCAAACCCCGCCCCCTTGACAGCGCCAGGGATGGCGGTTATAGTAAGTTATCGCTTTAATTTAAGCTATATATGCGGAATATGAACGCGTGGAACCGCTTTTGCCCGGCCCTCCTGGCCGCCGCCTTGGCCCTCCCCGCCTCCGCCATGCCCCCCGCCGCGCCCCTGCCGGCCGCGCCCAACCAGCCGACCGCCCCGGTGGTCCTCGACCCCGGCCACGGCGGCAACGACGAGGGCGCGATCGTCCGCGGCGTGAGGGAGAAGGACCTGGCTCTCGTCTTCGCCCGCAAGCTCAAGGCCCGCCTCGCCCGCAACGCCGATCTCCCCGTGGTCCTGACGCGCGACGACGACCGCTACATCACGCTCGACGAGCGCCTCGTCGACACCTTGGACATGAGCGGCTCGATCTTCGTCTCCCTGCATCTCAACCAGGTGAAGGGCAAGAAAGCCGCGGGCGCCATCGTGTACAGCTACGGGCCGGAGAAGCTGCGCAAGTGGCGCAAGCGCCGCTTCCCGAGCGTGCCGCCGATGCCCGCGCCCCCGCGCGGCCAGGCCAGCGACAGCGCGCGCCTGGCCCGGACCTTCTCCCGCGTCCTGCGCGGCGACGGCTTCAAGGCCGAGGCTTCGCGGTCCGACTACTACGTCCTCAAGAATCCCGCCGTCCCGAGCGTGCTCATCGAGCTCGGCTACCTCAACAACCCCGAGGAGGCGGCCAAGCTCGTCGACGGCGCCTACCAGGACCGCATGGTGGACAGCCTGGCCAAGGCGATCGAGGAATACGCGTCCGCGCGCGTCCTGCCCGCCGCCGTCGCCGTGGCGCCGAAAGTCGCCGTGAAGCGCTGAATGAAGGCGCTCGTGGTCGTCACCGGCGGGACCTTCGACAAGGAATACGACGAGCTCCGCGGCACCTTGTCGTTCGGCAAGACCCATCTCCCCGAGATGCTCAAGCTCGGCCGCTGCCGCCTGCGGACCCGCATCCTCCGCCTCATGATGAAGGACAGCCTGTACATGACCGCCGCCGACCGCCGGCGCGTGCTGGAGGCGTGCCGCAAGGCCCCGGAAAACCGCATCGTCGTCACGCACGGCACCGACACGATGGCCGAGACCGCCGCCGTGCTCGGCCCCGCCCTGCGGGGAAAGACCGTCGTGCTGACGGGCGCGATGCGCCCCTACCGCTTCGGCTCCTCCGACGGCCTGTTCAACCTCGGCTCCGCCCTCTCCTTCGCCCAGTCCCTCCCCCCGGGCGTGTACGTCGCCATGAACGGCCTCGTCTTCGCCTGGGACGACGTGCGCAAGGACCGCCGCCTCGGCGTCTTCACGCGCCAAAAGACCCGCGCGCGCTGACCCGTTCCGGGTTATAATAAGCGCATGAAGGCTTCGCTCCTGCTCAGCCTGATCCTGGCCGTGCCCGCTCTCGCCGCGCCCGCCCCCGTGCGCATCTCCGGAGGCAAGAAAGCCGAGGACAAGCTCCGCCGCTTCGTCGAGCAGGACGTCCGCCTGAAGGCCCGCCTCGAGGAGGCCGCCCGCCGCGAGGAGGCCTATCTCGCCGAGGCCCGCGAGTCCGATCTGCGCGACGCCGTCTCCGACGCGCACCACGGCGACAGCCTTCTCACCGGCCTCGAAAAATCCGTCGGAGACAAGCGCAAGGACATCCTCTCCTCGCTTCCCGGCATGAAGGCCGCGCCCGTCCCGGCCTGCCGCGACATCGTCGCCTGCCCCACCCCCGAGCTCGCCCTCGACGTCCCCGACGCCTCCCAGCTCTCCGACTCCGTGCGCCGCCTCGTCCGCCCGTGGATGGTCCTCCAGCAGGCCCGCGGCTCTCGGGTCGAGCTCACGCCCGTCGACGGTCCCGGCGACGCGGCGCTCGCCGTCAAGCTCGACGATCTCGAAGCGCAGCCTCTGATCATCAACGTCTCGCCGCGCCTTCTCGGCGGCTTCAAGGTCTGGTTCGAGCGCCCGCTCTTCCTCGCCGCGCTGTACGGCCGCGAGCGCGAAGCCGTCCTTCGCCCCTCCCGCTAGATCAGCCTCAGCTGATCGCCGAGCGGCCTTCGGAAATTTCCCCTCTCGAGCGGCGGCTGGCTTTTGCGGTTGAGCCCCAGGCGCGCGCACGTCAGCGCGAACAGCTTCGACAGGTGCTCGGCGAAGATCCCCTCGCCGCGCATGCGCGAGCCGAACCGCGGGTCGTTGAGCGTCCCCCCGCGCATGCTCCTGATCTGGTTGAGCACCTTTTCCCGCCGATCGGGATAGTTCTGCGCGAGCCAGTCGTCGAACAAGGGCCCGAGCTGATGCGGAAGCCTCAGCGGCACGTACCCCGCCGTCGTCGCCCCCGCGTCGGCCGCCGCCTCGAGCAAGCCGGGCATCTCGTGATCGTTGAGCCCGAGGATCATCGGCGCGGCCATCACCCCGACCTGCACCCCCGCCTTCGCGAGCTCGCGCATCGCCGCCAGCCGCGCCGACGGCGCCGAGGCGCGCGGCTCCATGCGCCGTGCGAGCTCGCCGTCGAGCGTCGTCAGGGAGATCAGAACGCGCACGCCGGCGTGGCGCGTCAGATCCTGGAACACGTCGACGTCGCGCGCGACCAGGGCGTTCTTCGTCACCAGGCCGCAGGGCTGACGCGCGTCCGCCATCACCTCCAGGCAGCCGCGCGTGACCTCGAGCTTGCGCTCGATCGGCTGATAGACGTCGGTGACCCCGCCGAGAGCGATCGTCTCCGGCTCCCAGGTCTTCTTCGCCAGCTCCGCCGCGAGCAGCCGCGGCGCGTCCTCCTTCACGAATATCTTCGTCTCGAAATCGAGCCCCGACGACAGCCCCAGATACTCGTGATAGGGCCGGGCGTAGCAGTACACGCAGCCGTGCTCGCATCCTCGATACGGGTTCAGGCTCCACGTGAAAGGGATGTCGGGGCTGTCGTTCTTGACGAGGATGGACTTGGACGCGTCGCGGAAGAAGCGCGTCTTCGGCGCGGGCC
>JAMPYD010000433.1 GCA_023700845.1 Elusimicrobiota bacterium
ACGAGGTGTTCGGCCTGTGCAAAGACTGCGTCGGAAAGCCCGCTTAATCGCCCCATTCCCCGTCGGCAATAGATATAATCTTCAACGGTGAAACGCTTCCGTTTCGGCTGGTACGGCGACGGCGGACTGGGTGAGAAGATGATCCAGTCCATCCTGGCGGGCCGCAAAACGGCCACCGCCTGCCCCGCCTATGATCCCGAGGACGCCGACCTGAAGGTCGGCGACGCCCTCCAGCTCGTCGACAAGCACGGCAACGTGCGCGCCCAGCTGGTCGTCACGGTCGTCGAGCTGCGCTCGTTCGGGAGCTTCGACGAGGCCCTCGCGCACTGCGAGGGCGTGACCTTGCCCGAGCTGAAGGAGAAAATGAACTTCGCCAACGGCCGGCAGATCCGCGAGGAGGAAGAGATGCGCGTCGTGCACTTCCGCGTCGTGCAGTCGAAGGTCAAGCTCTAGGAGGCCCCGTGATCCAGAAGAAGACGCTCGCCGCGCTCGAGAAGGTCATCATGGCTCTCGCGCCTCTCGACCCCGAGTCGCGCCGCCAGGTCGTCGAGGCGACGCACAACCTCATCGAGATCGGCCGGGGCCGCCAGGGCGGGGACGCCCCGCCGCCGAAAAAGCCCGCGGCCAAGCGCCGGCGATGAGGCTCCACGTCGTCACGTTCGGCTGCCAGATGTCCGTCGCCGACGGCGAGGAGCTGGCGTCGCCGCTCGCGGGACGGGGATTCACCGCCGTCTCCGAGCCCGACGCCGCGGACGCGATCGTGCTCAACACCTGCACCGTCCGCCAGCACGCCGAGGACAAGGCCCTCTCCTTCATCGGACGCCTGCGCGGCTGGAAGGACAAGGACCCGGAGCGCGTCCTGATCGTCGCCGGCTGCGCGGCCGAGCGCCTCGGCCCCTGGATCCGGAAACGCTTCCCGTACGTCGACCTCGTCGTCGGCGCCAAGTCCATCGAGGATTATCCGAGGATCGTGGAGGAGGCGCTGGGCGCGCGCTTCGACGCGCTGGCCGAGACGCGCCAGGCGTTCCCGCCGGAGGCCCTGGACAAGCCCACAGGCTGGGCCTCGCCCTGCACCGCCTTCGTCACGATCATGCGCGGCTGCAACTACTCCTGCTCCTACTGCATCGTGCCCTCGGTCCGCGGCCGCGAGCTGTACCGGCCGTACGAGACCGTCATGGCCGAGATCCGGGAGAAGGTCGGGCGCGGCGCCCGGGAGATCACCTTGCTGGGCCAGACCGTCAACAGCTGGCATGCCCCGGAGGGGGGAGCGGAAATCCGCTTCCCGGAACTGCTGAGACGTCTGGGAAAGATCGAGGGCCTGGAGCGGGTCCGGTTCGAAAGCCCTCATCCCCACTTCGTCAACGACGATTTGATCGAAGCCATGACGGCGACGAAAAACGTGTGCGAGCAGATCCATCTTCCTCTCCAATCCGGATCGGACCGGCTTCTCAAAATCATGCGCCGCAACTACGATTCGGCGTCGATCCTGGACAAAACCGCGCGCCTGCGGCGCGCGATGCCCCGCATTGAAGTCTCGACGGACATTATCGTAGGATTCCCCTCAGAGACCGACGAGGATTTCGAGCGCACCCTCGACCTGGTCAAGGCCATGCGGCCGTCGTGGTCGTACACGTTCAAGTACTCTCCCCGCGAGGGGACCGAGTCGGCGGGCATGACGGACGACGTCCCCGAAGCGGTGAAGGAAGAGCGGCTGTCTAGGCTCAATGCCTTGTGCGACGGGCTGACGGAAGAAGCGCTCGGGCGTCGGGTCGGAACGGTCGTGGACGTGCTGGACGAGGGCGGCGGCTTCGGCCGAACGCGGGACGGCTTCAAGGTCTCCTGGAAGGGAACCGGGCCGGCGGGACGCGCGGCCAAGGTCCGCGTCACCGGAACGAGCAAACGGATTTTGAAAGGGGAAACAGATGAGCGAGCATAAGAAGACCGGAGCCGAGCGCCGCAAGCACCGCCGGTTCAGCGTCGTCGAAGGCATGGTCGAGCCGATCACGCTCGAGCTCGAGGGCTCCGACAACATGATGCACAAGCAGCCCGCCATCATGACCGACCTCTCCGCCGGCGGCATCTCCCTTCTCATGTTCGTCGAGCCGCCCCACACCAAGAGCTTCCAGATGACGCTCAACATCCCCGGGCTCGAGGGCGTTCCGATAGAGGCCGGCATCGTGCGCGTGCACCAGAAGGGCGAGACCTACAGCGTCGGCCTCGCCTTCCGGAAGATTCCGCGCGAGGCGCAGAAGTCCATCGAGAAGATGGCCGAGGACAGCGCCGACTGCCAGACCCGGGTCTCCCTGGGCCTGCCCGACGCCTGCGGCTCCGATTGCCCGTTTCATTCGCTGTTCTCCGGAAAGGCGAAGTCCGCGCGCAAGGCGAAGTAACGCCCTTGATCGTTCTCGCCGGGCCGACGGCCTCCGGCAAGACGGACCTGGCCGTCGCGCTGGCCGAGAAGATCGGCGCGGAGATCGTTTCCGCTGACTCCCGCCAGGTCTACCGCCGTCTCGACGCCGGCACCGCCAAGCCCTCCAAGGAGCAGCGCGCGCGCGTGCGCCACTGGCTGATCGACTGCGCCGACCCGTCGGAAACCTTCGACGCCGCGCGCTGGGCGAAGGAGGCTTCCGAAGCGATCGCCGACATCAAATCGCGCGGCAAGGTCCCGCTCGTCTGCGGCGGCACCGGGCTTTACCTGCGCGCCTTGCTCGAGGGCCTGTCGCCTTTGCCGCCCCGCGACGAGAAGCTCCGCGCCCGGCTCGCCGCCGAGGCGGAGACGCTCGGCCGCGAGGCGCTGCACGCGCGCCTGGCGAAGGCCGACCCGGAGGC
>JAMPYD010000434.1 GCA_023700845.1 Elusimicrobiota bacterium
GAGGCCACGAGGCCGCCGGCGGTGATCGCGGAGAGCAGGAGGCCGTTGCCGAACGCGCCGACCTTGAGGATGTCGATGGCGAAGGTGGGCAGGACGACGGCGAACAGGGCGTCCTCGACGAAGTTCTCCATCGTCGCCATCGACGAACGGGCGAGGATGGCCTTGTTGCCCATGATGATCTTGGCGGTCGCCCAGTTGCGGCGCGGGATGTCGATCAGGATCCGCCCGAAGGTCCTCAACGAGCCGAGGATGCGGCCGACGTAATTCCTGAACCCGGCCCACGGAGCCGCGGCCAGATCGCCGACCGTGACCACCTTGGTCGCGTAGATGTAGGAGACGAGCCCCATCAGGGCCGCGAACACCGCGAAGCCCGCCCCCGCGCCGATGCCGGCGCCGAAGCGCGCGTCGATCCAGTCCATCGGCAGGCCGATGAGCGCGGGCACGACGAGCATCATGCCGTAGTAGATGAAGTCGTAGACGTAGCCGGCCTTCTCGATCTTGCGGTCGGTGGACTTCTGGTCGGCCCCCTTGAATATCTTGGCCGCGCCGCCGGTGTCGATGTCGACGAGGTGGTTGTGCGCGACGATGAGCGAGTTCACGCCGACGAGAACGAGGAAGGCGGCCCAGGGCAGGCCGCCGAACAGGGCCAAAGCGCCGATCGAGCCGAACAGCAGGGCGCGCCCGCCGGCCGCGCCGACGAGGATGCGCTTCATCGGGGTCTTGCTGACGACCGCGCCGGCGAACAGCGAGGCCCCGCCGAACACCCAGTAATGCACCATGCGCGCCACGCCCGTCATCGCCGCGTCGCCGGTCAGCGCGCTGACGAGCAGCGGCAGGGAGGCGAGGTAGACGGAGATCGCGAGCAGGAACACGGCCTGCCCCGCGATGTAGGCCTTCTCGCTCTTGTTGAACTCGGAGAGATCGAACGTGGACCTGATCCGCTGCCAGAGTCCGGGCTTGGCGGCGGGCGCCATGGCCGCCGGAACCTCCTCGGCGGCTTTCTTCTCGGCCGAGGGCGCCGATCGCTTCAGCCCCTGGCGCAGGGCCGCGGAGCCCGACTGGGTCCGCACGGCCCCGAGGTCGCCGCGCTGAGACGAGTTCTCGTAGACGCTGTTGAGGGCCCCGGCCGCGTCGCCGCTCTTGACGCCCTCGAGCACGGGCTTCGCGGTCCGGGACAGCGTCTCGACCCCCCGCGAGGCGGCGGACAGGCCGGCCGGGGCGTTCGCCGTCCCGGCCGCGGGCTGAAGCGCGCCGGGAACGGGCTTGGCCGTTTTGATTTCGGCCGCCGGAGCCGCCGGGCGAAGGCCGCCCAAGGCCTGGGGCCGGGCGAGGGCGGCGACGGGGACGTTCGCGGCGGCCGGAGCCAGGGCCGGGGCCGCCGCCGCGCTCAAGGACGGCGCGGCCGACGGCGACAGCGCGCCGGTGAGGCCGAGGCTTTGGGCCGGGAGCGCGAGCGGCGCGGCGAGGCTCCCGTTGCCCGCGCCGGAGTTGACCGAGGTGGCGGCGTCGCCCACGGAGCCCGTCGCCGAGCCCGTCTTGCCCACCGTCTGCGCGAACGCCCGGTAGGCGGGCGCGCCCGGGGACAGGGCGATAATAAGGAAAGCGAGGGCGGAGGCGAGGGGTCGCTTCACAATGGGAGTATAGGGCCGGGAACCGAAATTGTCGAGGGGTTTTTGAGCCTACATCCCGACTGGGCCCGGGGGCCTAAGCGCTCAGCGGCCGTCGAAGGACGGAAGGGTTTCGAGCAGGGCGCGGACCTTGGAGTCGTCGCGCGGGTTCTTCGGCGCCTTCATGTTCTCGGGGATGGACACGCGGCCGTTGACCTCGAAGGAGACGGTCGCGGCCTTGCGCACCTTGACCATCGCGAAGGGCCGGCAGACCATCTGCGCGGCGAAGGGCTTCGCGGCGGAGCGGACTTCCTTATAGAACACGTTGAGGCGGTTCGCGTCGATCATGTCGTTCTGGACGACGATCTCGATCTTGACCCCGGCGGCCTTCGTCTCGCCGAGGAACACCGCGACGACGTTTTCCTCGTTGAAGTTCACCGCGGGGGCGGGGGTGCCGGCGGAATGCTCGCTCCAGACCTTCTCCCACGACGCCTTGTCGGCGACCGCGACCGTGCGGCGCTCCGCGATGCGGCTGTGCTGGCCCTCGAGCGTGCTCCAGGCCCCGACGGTCTGGGCGGAAGCGGCGACGGAGAGGAGGAGAGCGGCGATCGCGGCGAAAGTGGTTTTGATCATGTCTCTATCCTACCAAGAGCCCCCCCTTTCCCCTGTGGGCCGAGGAGGCCCAAAACGGCCGCCAAGCGGCCTACTCCGAACCGGGCCCCCTGTCCTAGGCCGAAAAAACGGCGTTTCAACCACAGAGACACAAAGACACGGAGAACGGCAACGGATAAAGAGTTGACGGCGTACGGCGCTCATGGCCGTTACCATTCTTTCCGTTTTTCTCCGTGTCTTTGTGTCTCTGTGGTTCTTTTTTTTCGCTACAGTCTCGGCGTGGACCCCCGGACCGTGCCGCCCCCGCCCGACGGCTCGCCCTGGAGCGGGTGGGCCCTGCCGGACATCAAGCACTGCGAGGCGAACCTCGCCGGCTGGATCGCGGCCCCGGCCGACACCTGGTCGAACCTGGCCTACGTCGCGGCGGGCCTGTGGATCTGGAAAAAGGCCTCAAGGCCGGGCGCCCTGGCGGCGGGCGGCCTGGGGCCGGTGTCGATCGTCGTCGGCGTCACGTCCTTCGTCTTCCACGCGTCCTACACCTTCGCGGGCCAGGTCCTCGATTACGCCGGGATGTTCCTGCTCCTCGGCTGGGCGCTCGCGCGCGGCC
>JAMPYD010000435.1 GCA_023700845.1 Elusimicrobiota bacterium
AGGCCGCGGGCGTGGGCGTCGTGCCGACGGCCTGGGTGAAGCCGGGCGGCGGGAAAAATCTCGACGAGATCCTGGCCGCCCGCGGCTGGGACGACGCGGTGGTCAAGCCGGCCGTATCGGCGGGGGCCTTCCGCACGAGCCGCGTCAAGCGCGGGCGGCCGGACGGTCAGGCCGCGCTCGACCACGTCCTCTCGCATTCCGCCGCGATGGTGCAGCCGTTCCTTCCGGAGATCGAGAGCGAGGGCGAGTGGTCCTTCGTCTTCATCGGCGGGGAGTTCTCGCACGCGGTGCTGAAGTCTCCGCGCCCCGGCGACTTCCGCGTCCAGCAGGAGCACGGCGGGCGCACGGAGCGCCGCGAGCCGCCGCCCGGCCTGCTCATCCAGGCGCGCGACGCGGCGATCGCGGGACCCCGGCCCTGGCTTTACGCGCGCGTCGACGGCGTGCGCCGCGGCGGCGAGCTGATCGTCGTCGAGGTCGAGCTCATCGAGCCCTTCCTGTTCCTGTCGTACGCGCCCGGGGCCGCGAGGAAGCTCGCGGAGGCGATCAAGGCGCGGGTATTTTCTCCGAAACCTTCTCCCAAGCCGTGATCACCCAGCGCCGTCCCCTCTTGGACAGGTAGTCCCGCTCCTCTCCGCCGAAATTCCCCTTCCCGTCCTTGGTCTCGACGCGGTAGGTCAGGAGGACGACCGCGCTTTCGTGGCCGAGGCGCTCGAACTCCACCTTCTCGACCTTGAAGGTCGCCGGTCCGTGCTTGGCGAAGTAGTCCTTGCCCCACGCCGCGATCCGGTCTCGGGTCATGGGCTTGGCGATCGCGGCGTCGAAGAGCAAAGCGAGCGCGTCCGCGTTTCCGGCCGCGAAAGCCCGGGCCGCCTCGTCATAGTAGGCGCGGACGCTCGAGCGCAGGCGCAACTCGTCGTCGGACACCGTCCGGCCGAAGCTCACGTAGCCGCACGACGCCAGGAACGCCGACGCGATCAGGGGAAGCACGCGCATCGACGTAGCGTAACGCATCCCAACGGACAGGTCAAGGCGTAGGCCCAATGGCGCGGGCGGCGCGGCCCTAAGGCCCAGGCCGGGGGCCGCCGGCCCTGCTACTCTTCCATTATGAACCGAACCCCTCGTCGGCTCCTCTCCGCCCTCCTGACGGTCTCCCTCGCCTCCGCCTTCGTTTCGGCCCAGCAGGTCTCGGTTCCGCGCGTGACGCTCACGCCGTCCCTCGGCGGCGTCTCCGGCGCCGCGGGCCTCGTCCCCGGCACGATCGGGGGCCCCGCGTCCTTGTCCTTGTCGCCGATGCTGTCGCTGACCCCCGCGCTCTCCGTCATGTCCGCCCCGGCGCTCATGACCCCGGCCGCCCCCGTCGCGGCCGTTCCCGTCGCGCTCTCGCCCGTGTCCGGCTCGCCCGCGCTCGCCGGAAAGACGGACGCCGCGGCCCCCGCGCTGCGCGTCGCTCCCGCCCTCGAGGCGCTCGAGCTGTCGGCCGCCTCGCGCGGCGGACGCGACGGCGGCCGTCAGGGCGGCCGCAGCGGCGGCGCGATGTTCGACGGCGCGCGCGAGCGCGCGGCCGCGCCCGCCTCGCCCTACATCGTCAACGACGAGGGCGTGAAGATCAACGACCGCGCCGCGATCTACTACGCCGAGGTCCGCCGCATGGTCGAGCTGTACAAGGGCAAGATCAACCTCGAGGAGAGCCTCGACGTGATGGACGACGCGTACTCCGACGTGGTCGCCAAGGTCTCGGCGGTCGAGGCCGTCGCCAAGGGCCGCGGCCTCTCGCAGGTCAACACGCATCTCGAGGAGACCCTCACCTTCGTCGACGGCGTGCTCGACGACGGCGGCAAGACGGTGGCCGTCCACACCCACCGCGTGTTCTTCCACAAGGCCAAAAATCCCAAGTCCGAGATCGTCGAGGGCATCCGCCGCGTCGACGGCGTCATCAAGGACATGGAATCGATGTTCGCCCGCGGCGGCAAGGCCGAGCAGCAGATGGGCCGGCTCGACGAGGTCGAGCTCGTCTTCGACGCCCGCGGCTACCAGGAGATCAAGGACCACATCAAGCGGCGCGGCGCCGAGGTCACGGCCCGCTCCAAGGGCCGCATCTCCTTCAAGTACCTCGACGAGCTCGCCCCGCTTCCCAAGACGCAGGAGGAGATCCGCGCCAAGCTCAACGAGATGGCCCAAAAGTACGGCGGGGAGAACGCCGACGGCCTGTCCAAGATCTACGAGGGCGTGATCTACTCCCGCTACGTCGGCCTGCTGCTCGAGCTCAAGACCGTCGAGCACTACTACAAGAAGGGCTACAAGATCCTGCAGAGCGGCCGCGAGCTGTTCGACGAGAACGGCATCTACGTCTCCGAGCTCGACGTGGTCGTCGAGAGCCCCGAGGGCAAGATCTCCGTCGTCGAGGCGAAGTCCTCCCGCGTCGGCCTGCCCCCCGAGGAGGTCCTCGCGGACAAGGTCGTCTACAAGCTCAACACCTACAAGAAGTTCAAGGCCCAGCTCGACGCGATGATCGGCAAGCCGTTCGACGCCGTCGTCTTCTCGATGGATGTCGCCATCGATCCCAATATCGACCGCTCCCAGGCGCTGCCCAAGGACCTGCGCAAGCTCGAGCTGATGGACTTCCTGAAGTCCAAGGAAGCCGCGCTCTCCAAGGAGTACGGCTTCCCGGTGAGCTTCCTGTTCATGCAGAGCGGCCCCGAGGGCGGCAACGCCCGCATGGGCCTCCGCAAGGGCGGCTCCAACGGCGGCGGCCGGTCTAGCGGCCGCCGGCACGGCCGGCGCTAGCCTTCAGCGCGAGAGACGTCGGCGGCGCCGTTCG
>JAMPYD010000436.1 GCA_023700845.1 Elusimicrobiota bacterium
GAACTCGGTCTTCGTGATGCGTACGCCCGCGCCCTGGAGGATGTTGTAGAGCAAGGAGAGCCCGCGCTCGAAGGGCAGGTCCGCGTCGACGGAGACCGCGTCGCCGACGCCGTCGCACAGCAGGCCGCCGACGAGCGTGGAGGCGCGCATGACCTGCTCGTCGGGCGTGGCCTCGCGCGGGGCGCGGATGAGGATGGGGGAGGTCCCGCCCGTCGCGGCCAGGGCCCGGTACTCGCGGATCAGCTTGCCCGCGTCGGTCCCGCGCAGGGAGGTCATGGTCGGGACGACTTTATAGAGGGAGGCGGCCTCGTACTTGCGCGCGAGCTCGGCGGTCTCGGCCTCGACGAGGTTGACCATGCCGGTGCTCTTGAGGGCGTCGAGATAGGCGGCGTAGTCGCGCTCGCTCGGGTTCGCCCAGCAGATCATGTCCGCGATCTTCACCGCGTCGAGCGCGAGGGCGAGCGGACCTTCCACGCGCGCGAGATAGGCCAGGCGCGAGGTCTCCGTGGCGAGCTTCGCGCGGATGTCGCGCAGGCGCTCGAGGCTTTCCTTGTCGGTGACCGGGAACTCGAGGACCTCGAGGTCGGCGCCGGAGGCCTTGGAGAGCAGGACCTCGTGCAGGTCGAGGATCGCGTCGGCCGTCATGATCTTCGGCACGCGGGTGACGACGCGCACGAGATCGAGCCCGCCGGTCACGAACGGCCCGACGGGGAAGTAGTCGGCCTTGCGGCGCTTGTAGGAGTAGAAATCGGCGCAGTGGTAGACGGGCTTCTTGCTCTCGGGGCGGGAGGGCTCGGGGTCGCGCTTGTGGAAGGGCTTGGCCAGAACCTGGCAGACGGGGACCTCGCGCTCGGGGTCTTCCGTGAGCGAGACGCGGATCGTGTCGCCGATGCCGTCCTCGAGGAGAGAGCCGATGCCGATGGCGCTCTTGATGCGGCCGTCCTCGCCGTCGCCGGCCTCGGTCACGCCGAGGTGAAGGGGGTAGTTCATGCCCAGGTCGTCGAGGCGCTGGGTGAGCAGGCGGTAGGCCGCGATCATGACCTTGGGGTTGGAGGACTTCATCGAGAAGATCAGGTCGTAGTAGCCGTTTTTCTCGGCGATGCGCGCGAACTCGAGCGCGCTCTCGACCATGCCGAGGGCGCTGTCGCCGTAGCGGTTCATGATGCGGTCGGACAGCGAGCCGTGGTTGGTGCCGATGCGGCATGCGCGCTTGAGGCGCTTGAGCTTGAGGACGAGGGGGGTGAAGCGCTCCTCGATGCGCTCGATCTCGGCGGCGTACTGCGCGTCGGTGTACTCCTTGACCGCGAAGCGCTTGCTGTCGACGAAGTTGCCGGGGTTGATGCGGATCTTCTCGCAGAAGTCGGCGGCGGCATCGGCGGCGTTGGGGGAAAAATGAATGTCGGCCACGATCGGCTGATGGAAGCCCGCCTTCACGAGCTTTTCCTTGATCTTGCCGATGGCCTGGGCGTCGGCCACGGTCGGCGCGGTGATGCGCACGATCTCGCAGCCCGCCTCGATCATCTTGATCGACTGGAGGACGGTGGCCTCGACGTTGAGCGTGTCCGTCGTGGTCATGGACTGCACGCGGATCGGATTGTCGCCGCCCACGCCGACGCTGCCGACCATGACCTCGCGGGTGCGGCGGCGGCGGTAGGCGAAGATGTCGGGGACGTATTTCGGGATCTGGACGAGGGTCTCGGGCATCGGAGGAAAATTATATCATTTCCCCATGAAGCTACCGACGACGCTGGGCATAAGACACATTGCGCTGTACACCGAGGATTTACCCCGCGCGGAGGCTTTTTATTGCGGTTTGCTCGGCTATCAGGTGGAGTGGCGCCCCGACGCGGACAATCTCTATTTGACCATGAACGGGCACGACAATCTGGCCATCCACAAAGGCAGCCCCGGCAAGGAGACGCGCCTCGACCACTTCGGCAGCGTCCTCCGCACGGCGCAGGACGTCGACGCGTGGTACGAGCACCTCAAGGCGTACGCGGTCAAAGCCCCCAAGACCCACCGCGACGGCGCGCGGTCCTTCTACCTGAAGGACCCGGACGGCAACGGCCTCCAGTTCATCCACCACCCGCCCATAGCGGACCGCGCCTAGACCTGTTATACTCCGCGCAATGGAACTCGCGGAGCGTCTCGACCGCCTGTGGGCGGCGATCATCGATCACGCGCTCGTCGCGGCGGTGGCCGTCGCCGCCGCCCTCGCCTACGCGGCGGCCCGGGGCTCCGCCTCTCTGGGCCTCATCCTCGGATCGTGCGGCGCCGCGATGATCGCGCTCCTGGCCGTGCAGGTCTGGCTGCTGACCACCCGCGGGCAGACGGTCGGCAAGCGCGCCCTCGGCCTGCGCATCGTGAAGGCCTCGGACATGACCAACGGCGGCTTCGTGACGAACGTCCTCCTGCGCGCCGGCGCCGCCTGGGCGATCTCCATGGTGCCCGTCGCCGGGCCGATCTTCGCCGTGGCCGACCCGCTGTTCATCTTTCGCGACGACCGCCGCTGCCTCCACGATCAGATCGCCGGAACCTGCGTCATCAAAGCCTAAAGGAGCCCCATGGAACTCGCCACCCGAACCCAGCGCTTTCTCGCCGCCGTCGTCGACGCCGTCGTCGTCGCCGTGCCGTACGTCATCGGCTCGCTCGACGCCGTCCCGATGCCGGTGCGCCTCCTCGCCATCGTCGCCTCCCTCGCTCTGCTCGTCTACCAGCTCGTCCTGGTCTCCAAGCAGGGGCAGACGATCGGCAAGCGCTTCATCGGCGTCCGCATCGTGCTCAAGGACACGATGGAGAACGGCGGCTTCGTCGTCAA
>JAMPYD010000437.1 GCA_023700845.1 Elusimicrobiota bacterium
CCCCCCGCGCTCGCGCCGGACGACCGCCGTCAGGCGCAGGGCCTTCGGCTTCGGCCGGCGGGGCGCGCCGACGATCAGTCCGAAGTGGGCGATCGCGCGCCGCGCCGCGTCGAAGGCGAACTCCGCCGCCGCGGGGTCGTCGTTGCGGCCGGCCTCGACGGTCAGCGCGCGCTTGCCCCGGCTCTGCGCGTACTCGGTCGTCGTGACCGTGTCCGAGCCGGCGAAGAGCGCGGGCCAGCCGGTCAGCAGGTAGTCCGCGCCCAGCGCCTCCGCCCAGCCGCGCACGGGCACGGACTCGTCGTCGAGGAAGACGAACGGGGCCGTCGGCGCCGGCGCGCCGTGCAGGTCGAGGACGGCGTCGGCGGCGTCGATCAGCGGGATCAGCTCGGCGGCGAGACCCTGCTCGCGGGTGGCGGGGGCGGCGCAAGGGCGCACGATCCGGTTGAGGTTCTCGTCGACGAAGTGGACGCCGCGCGCGACGGCCTCGGCGTTCACCCGCGGCGCGATCGTCAGCCGGCCGCGGGCGAGGGACAGGCGGCCGGACGCGAACTCCGCGGCGAGGCGGTCGAGGGCGAGGACGCCGGCCTTCTCGTCTCCGTGCACGCCGCCGAGCAGGAGCACGCGCGGCCCGGGGCCGCGGCTGAAGAAGCGGTGGACCTCGATCAACGCCCGAGCACGGCGAAGGCGACGGCGTGGTCGCGGCCGTGGGACAGGGAGAGCTTGAGGCCCCGGACGGGCTTGCCCTTGATCTTGACCGACGGGCGGCCGTCCGCGCCGCGATGGACCGAGATCGCGGTCAGCGGCACCTCGGCCTTGCCCAGGGCCTTGTAGACCGCCTCCTTGGCGGCGAAGCGCACGGCGAAGTGGGGCCAGGGGTTCTTCTTGGCCCGGCAGTAGGAGATCTCCTGCGCGGAGAACACGCGCGGGAGGAACTTGGGGTTTCGGCGCGCGAGCGATTTGATCCGCGAGATCTCGACGAGATCGACTCCCAGCTCCATCAGGGCCTCCCCACGTAATCCAGATAAACTCCGTCCCGATCGACGGCGGCCACCCTCGCGAGCACCCGCGCGTGGCCCTGGATTTCATCGTTCGCTCGCCGCGGATCGCTCCAGACGACGCTCCAGCCGGGACGGCCCTCGGCGTAGGAGGTGTGCGTGGACACGACGGTGACGTCCCAATAGACGGCCTTGCCCAGATGGGCGGGATGAGCGGCGACCACCTGCGGGAAGGTCAGATTCGAGCGGCGCGCGTCGGCGAGCACCGGAGCCAAGGCCGCCCGCTCCGCGCGGCGCAGGCGGAAATTACCCCCGATCGCGCCCCACGGCAGCTGGTAGGCCGCCAGCGCGGCGATCCAGCATCCCAGGGAGACGACGAAGGCCTTCGCCGGAAAAGGAGCGATTCGCCAGAGAAGGCGAGGATCACTCAACCGTGACGCTTTTCGCAAGATTCCGGGGTTGATCGACATCGCAGCCTCGAAGGTCCGCCACGTGGTAGGCGAGGAGCTGGAGCGGGATGATGTTGACGATCGGCGACAGGATCTCGGGGACCGGCGGCAGGCGCAGGACGGCCTCGCAGTCCTTGAACTCGCCGACGCCCTCGGTGGCGACCACGATGATCTGCGCGCCGCGGGCCTTCACTTCCTCGAGCGACGACAAGGTCTTCTCGAGGACGCGCGACTGGGTCGCGATCACGACGACCGGCATCTCCGTGTCGATCAGCGCGATCGGGCCGTGCTTGAGCTCGCCGGCCGGGTAGCCCTCGGCGTGGATGTAGGAGATCTCCTTGAGCTTCAGGGCCGCTTCCAGGGCGATCGGGTAGTTCACGTAGCGCCCGATGAACAGGAAGTGCTCCTTTTTGGCGAACTTCCGCGCGACGGCGAGGATCTCCTTGTCGAGCTTGATCGCGGCGCGGATCCAGCCGGGGACCTTGACCAGGTCGTCGACGAACGCGCGGCCCTGCGCCTCGGTCATCGCCCCGCGGCCGATGGCGGCGTGGAGGGTGACGACGGCCAGCGAGGTGAGCTGTCCGATGAAGGCCTTGGTGGACGCGACGCCGAGCTCGGGGCCGCAGTGGGTGTACATCGTCCAATCGGCCGCGCGCGTGAGGGCGGAGCCGACGGTGTTGCAGATGGCGAGGACCTTGGCGCCCTTTTCTTTGGCGATCTTGACGGCGGCCAAGGTGTCGGCGGTCTCGCCCGACTGAGAAACGGCGATGACGAGGTCGTCGGGGCCGACCGTGGTCTCTCGGTAGCGGAACTCCGACGCGGTTTCCACCCGCGTCGGGACGCCGATCAAGGTCTCGAACCAGTATTGGCCGACGAGGCATGAATGGTACGCCGTGCCGCAGGCGATCATCTGGACGGAACGGACATTTTTCAATATGTCGGCGTTCATGCCGCAGTCGCGCTCGAGGACGCCCTTGAGCGGGAACAGGCGACCGCGCATCGTGTCCTCGCAGGAGGAGGGCTGATCGTGGATCTCCTTGAGCATGAAGTGGCGGTAGCCGGACTTCTCCGCCATCGTGCGGTCCCAGGTGATGTTGATCGGGGTCTTCTCGATGCGCTTGCCGGACAGGTTGAAGAAGGTCGCGCCGTCCTTCTTGAGGACGGCCATCTCGCCGTCCTCGAGGAACACCGCCTTGCGCGTGTAGGCGAGGAAGGCGGGCACGTCGGAGCCGAGGAAGGTCTCGCCCTCGCCGAGGCCGATGATCAGCGGGGAGGCCGTCTTCGCGGCGACGATCACGCCGGGGGCCTTCGACCAGAGCACGGCGACCGCGTAAGCGCCGCGGACGTCGCCGAGCGCGCGGCGCACGGCCTCG
>JAMPYD010000022.1 GCA_023700845.1 Elusimicrobiota bacterium
ACGGCGAACCCGGCCAGCGTGACGCCCCCGTGGAGCGTGGGCTACTGGAAGGACATGGCGCTGATGTCCGTCATCGGCACCTTCTTCGGCGTGCTCGGCTACAACGCCCTCAACGCGCTGTACGCGAAGGGCTCGATCAAGCGCTGGCAGCACTCCGGCATCCAGCAGGTCCGCGACCTGTGCTTCCTCCTCGCCGCCCCGTTCTTCGCCTCCGGCTCGATGACCTTGTTCTGGGCCATCTTCCTCTTCCAGCAGTCGCTCGACCTCGGCATCGCGCTGTGGGCCGGCTGGGCCAAGTCCCGGGAGATCGTCTTCGTCACGAGCGGCTCCGTCGCCGAGAGCGCCGAGTTCAAGGCCAAGTATCCGCTCGCCGGCGTCGTCATCGAGCCGCCGCTGCGCCAGGCGGTCAAGGCCGTCTTCGACAACCCTCTCGTCCGCGTGATGACGTGGCCGGCCCGCGCGCTGTGGAAGCTCGTCCGCGGAGGTAAAAAGTGATTCGCCGCTGGTTCGCCGGCTCGCTCGCGCTGCTGATCGCGCTCTCCGGCGCGCCGGAGCTGCGCGCCCAGGTCGTCTCCGAGGCGGCCAACGCCGCCGTCCCGCGCGTCAACGGGACGCTCGGCGCGGCGCTCTCGTCGCCCGCGCTCTCCCCGCTGACCGGCCCCACCGCCCTGTCGCTGAACGCCGGCCTCGCCCCTTCCCTCGCGGCCCCCGCTCTCGCTCCCGCCTTGGCCGCCTCCGCGATCCCCGCGGCGGCCAAGCCCGTCGTCCCCGTCCAGGCCGCCGCCGCGAAGGCGGCCGCCCCCGTCGCCGCCAAAGCCTCCGCCCTCTCCGCCTCGCCCCTCCCCTCAGCCGCGGCCGAGGAAGGCCTCTCCGAGCGCGAAGTCTCCGCCCTGCGCAAGGCCTGGCAGACCGCCCACGCCCTCGTCGAGAAGGTCCCCGGCGCGCCCGACACCTTGGCCGACGCGCCGATCGACGCGGCGCCCGCCCGCGAGTACACCGCGTCTCCCGAGGACTGGCGCGACGAAATCCTCCACTTCATCCTCCTCGACCGCTTCGCCCGCGCCGGCAAGGTCCGCACCCACGGCGACGTCAAGGACGGCGGCTCGCGCCACGGCGGCAACCTGCGCGGCGTCATCGAGCAGCTCGACTACCTCAAGGGCTCCGGCGTGACCACGCTCCTGCTCTCGCCCGTGACCCAGAACCAGCCGGCCTCCTACCACGGCTACGCCTCGGTGCACCTGCTGGCCATCGATCCGCACCTCGGCACGATGGCCGACCTCAAGGAGCTCGTGGACAAGGCGCACCAGCGCG
This sequence comes from Elusimicrobiota bacterium, assembly GCA_023700845.1. Classification (GTDB taxonomy): domain Bacteria; phylum Elusimicrobiota; class Elusimicrobia; order UBA1565; family UBA9628; genus GWA2-66-18. The sequence goes on from JAMPYD010000022.1 coordinate 1,312, forward strand.
GCCTGAAGGTCGTGCTCGACTGGGGCATCAACCACGCCGGCCCCGTGTTCGAGTACACCGAGGGCTCGCAGTGGCGCGGCCTCGAGGGCCAGCCGAAGGAGATCGGCGAGTGGACCGAGATGCTCAAGCCCGACGACCTCCGCGACCCCAAGCACTTCACCCGCCGCGGCGTCATCGACAACTGGAACGACAAGCAGCAGGCCTCCCACGGCGACTTCCCCCCGAACTACCGCCACTTCGCCTCCGACAAGAAGGAGACCGGGGACGCGCTGATCCACATCGCGAAGTGGTTCATTCAAGAGACGGACATCGACGGATTCAGAGTCGACGCGGTGCGCCACGTGGCCCCCGGCTTCGTGCCCCGGTTCTCCAAGGAGATCAAAGAGTACGCCGCCTCCATCGGCAAGAAGAACTTCTTCCTCGTCGGCGAGGACTCGACCGGCGTCGACGGCGAGCTGGTGCCTCAGCTGACGGTCAACGGCATGGACAGCGTGTTCGCCTATCCCGCCTACCGCCGCGAGACCTACGCCCTCCACGGCAAGGCCCCGACGCGCGTGCTCGAGGACAGCATGCACCGCACGAACCAGGCCCTCGGCCCGCTGGCCGACCGGCTCCTGCGCTTCATCGACAACCACGACGTGTACCGCTTCCTGCGCCTGGGCGAGCCGGTGGGCCAGCTGATGGTCGCGCTGGCCTACCTGATGTTCTCCGTCGGCATCCCGATGACCTATTACGGAACGGAGCAGGGCTTCCGGCAGGACACCGACCGCCTCGACCCCGAGGGCCCGGACCACCCGGCCGACCCCCGCAACCGCGAGGACCAGTTCGCCGACGGCCAGTTCAAGTCGGAGAGCTCCAAGGGCGACAAGTTCGACGCGAACAACCCGATCTACAAGTTCATGAAGCAGCTCGCCGACGTGCGCATCGCCTACGCGGCCCTGCGCCGCGGCGCCCAGTGGATCCGCTGGTCCGAGACGAACCAGGCCGGCGTCTTCGCGTTCAGCCGCATCTACAAGAACGAGGAGGTCCTCGTGGTCATGAACTTCTCCCACGAGGCCCGCCAGGAGGAGATGTGGGTGGACGCGAAGGTCACCCCCGCGGGAACGCCTCTCCACGACGCCCTCGACAAGTCCTACAAGACCTCCGCTCACACCCCGGTCGAGTCCGGCTCCAAGGTCACCGTCTCCGTGCCGCCCCTGAGCGTGCGCGTGCTCGTCCGTGACGCGAAATAACCCGCTGCCCTCCTGGTCGGGCAAGGTCCTCTACCTCGTCCTGCTCGACCGCTTCGCCGACGGCGACCCCTCGCGCAACGACTTCGGCCGCGACGAGTACTCGCCGACCGACCCCGAGAAGTTCCAGGGCGGCGACCTCGAGGGCCTGCGCCGGCGCCTGCCGGGCCTCAAGCGCCTCGGCATCGACGCCGTCTGGCTGACGCCGCCGACGCACGGCCAGTGGGTCAACCCGACCATCGCCACGCGCGGCTACCACGGCTACTGGCCCTACGACTTCACCGCGGTGGACCCCCACTTCGGCACGATCGAGGATTACCGGCGCATGGTCGCCGACGCCCACGCCCTGGGCATGAAGGTCATCCAGGACATCGTCGTCAACCACACCGCCAACTTCTTCACCGTCACCGCCGAGGGCTACGACCCCAGGCACCCGGAGCGCAGCTGGCGCGCGATCCCCGGCACCTATCCCCCCGACGGGGAGCCGAAGGCGCCCAACGATCCCGTGTTCAAGATGAACGACCCGCGGGATGAGGCGCACCGCAAGGCGGGCGTCTACAATTTCACGCCGAACATCGACGACTACCGGGACCGGCGCCAAACATTGACGCACGCGATGGGGGATCTGGACGACATTAATCTTGAGAATCCGTTGTCGGCGCGACGGATGCGCGAGATCTATCGGTTTTGGATCGAACAGGTCGGAGTGGACGGATTCAGGGTCGACACGGTGTATTACACCCCCGAAGGCTTTTACGACGACTTCCTGAAAAAGACGGACCCGAAGGATCAGGGCCTCAAGCCGTTCGCCGCGGAACGCGGCAACAAGGAGTTCCTGGTCTTCGGCGAGGTCTGGAGCTACGATTATAAAGCGATCGGCAAATATCTGGACGGTCCGAAGGGCCCGCGTCTGGACTCCGCCGTCGATCTGCCGTTGAACGAGGCCCTCAACCAAGTGTTTTTCAGAAAGTCCGCGACCGACGCGCTGCGCGCGCCGCTCGCGGCGCGCAAGCGCAATCCCGAATTGTGGGTTACGTTCGCGGATAATCACGATGTCGAAAGGGTCTACGCCAGGGGCACGCCGCGCGCGGCGCGGCAATGTTTGGCCGCATTATTCACATTACCCGGTCTTCCGTGCGTTTACTACGGGACGGAATCCGGCCTCACCGGGGCGCGCCAGCAGATGTTCGACGAGTCGTTGACGGACGCGAAGCGTCCGGAAAATCGGTTTTTACGCAAATTGATCTCCCTGCGCAAGGAACATGCAAGCCTCGCCGCAGGCGAGGCGACCGTGGAGAATTCCGGGGCTTCTTGCGGAATACTCTCCTACGTTGTCGTCAACGGAAAAAGCCGTTATCGCGTCATCTTCAACACCGCGCCCGAACGCCGTGCCTACGCGCTGGCCAACGCCGGCAAGGGCGTGAAGGTCTTGCTCTCATCCGACCCCATGCCGTTGTCGTCGGTCCTGTCGATGGCCCCCGAATCGTACCTGATCCTGGACGAGAGCCGGTCTCCCGTGAAAGTCGCGGCGCCTTCGGCGCCGAAGTTGAGCGTCGCCAACGACGGACCTTACAAGGAACCGTTCCAGGTGAGATTCGACCTGCCGCGCGGCCCCAAGCCGGCGAAGCTCGAGCTCCTGTGCGACGACGACCTGGAGCGCCGCCGGCCCGTGCGCGACCTGAAGGCCGGCGTTTTGACCGCCGACCCCGAGATACTTGGCGGAGGCAAACGGCGCCTCCGCCTCTTGGCCACGGCGCCGAACGGATCGAGGACTCTCTCGACGGCCGTAGACGTCGACTTACGCTGCTGCGATCGATTGCTTGTCGAGCGAGGAGTGCCTCCCGCGAACAAAGGCGGGTTCGCCGGCCGTCGCCTGCGCGCTCCCATCGAAGCGAGTTACGACGGCCAGTTGTCGTTGGAAAGAGTACGTGTCTGCTCCCGCGGCCGCGACCTCAAGATGGAGCTCCTCATGAGCCGCGTCACGGACTCCTGGAACCCGCCCGAGGGCTACGACCACGCCTACTTCGGCGTCTTCTTCCAGCTCCCCGGCCGCCCGGGCATCGAGGCCCTCCCCAAGATGGGCGCGAAGGTCCCCGGCTTCCGCTGGGACGCCGGCTTCCTGCTCTACGGCTGGGGTTCGCGGTCCTTCTCGGCCAAGGGCTCGAGCGCCGACGCGTACGGCCCGCCGCTTCCCGGCGAGGTCAAGCAAAGCGCCAACCCCGCGCGCCGCACCGTCAACTTCCTCTTCTCCGAGCGCTGCTTCGGCAAGCTCAAGACCTTCGCCGGCGCGAAGGTGCTCATCACCACCTGGGACGGCTACCTCGGCGAGCTGCGGGCCCTGTCGGCCACGCCCGAGGACTGGGCCTTCTCCGTCGCCGACGGCGGCCCGCTCGACGCTCCCAAAATATACGATCATATCCTCCTCGACCTGTGAGCCACGCATGACCCTTTCCGCCGAAGACCTCGTCGTCCTCGCCCTCGACCGCAGCGACACCGAGCGCGGCTATTACTACTTCCACGCGAAGACCTCCGAGGCCGCGACCCGTTTCACCTCCGCCTCCGAGCTGCCCGAGGCCGAGCGCGTCGTCATCGCGCTGTTCGCGACCAAGACCTACTCCGAGGGCATGGGCGGCGGCGGCAGCGAGCGCTCCCCCGAGGACCGCGCGCTGACCCGCTCGATCTCGTCGCGCTTCTCCGGCCGCACCACGGTCGTCCTGATGAGCGGCTCGACCAACGCGGGCGACGCCGGCCCCAAGGGCTTCGTCGAGTTCAAGCCCGAGATGCTGCGCCAGGCCCCCGAGCTCCTGCGCGCGTGCTGGACCCGGCCCAACCGCCAGGACTACATGTACCTGGTCACCAAGACCTTCGGCCTCAACCTGATCGTGCGGGTGGTCTTCATGATCCTCCCCGTCCGCACGGGCGGCCTGGCGCTCGCGCGCGCCGCCGCCGCGCTGGCCTGGTATCAGTTCCAGGACACGGTCTTCACCGTCTTCGGCCAGACCTACATGAGGTTCCTGGGCCGCATGACCGGCATGCTCCGCGTGGGCCCGGCCTACCTCGGCGACTTCACCTTCGTCTACGTCCAGCTCTGCTTCTTCGAGTTCCTCAACCGGCTCGTGCTCGGTCCGCTGGGCATGAACCCGCTGGTCTACACCTGGCACGGCATGGGCCTCATTTTCATCAACATCATCCAAGGCATGATCTCCGGCGGGCCGCTGATCCCGGCGATCAACAAGATGCGCCGCGCGGGCGTGATCAGCCACTCGACGATGATGCACTTCTACCAGCTCTCGAGCCTGACCATGCAGTTCGGCCTGTTCGCGAGCTTCGGCTACCAGTACTTCTACTTCCTGCTGACGACGGGCACGCTCGTCCTCTCCTGGGGCTCCTACGCGGTCTTCTCCCTGTTCTTCCAGGACCCGCCGTCCGCGAAGGCCGACCCCGCGATGGCGTCGCGCCTCGAGAACCTGGCGAAGCTCGCGCACGCGCTCTAGAGGCCGCCTTTGGCGCGCATCGTCCTCGCCACCTTCGGCTCCTACGGCGACCTCAACCCCTTTCTCGCGCTCGGCCTCGAGCTGAAGCGCCGCGGCCACGACCCGGTCGTCGCGACGGCGGAGAGCTACCGGAGCGACGTCGAGAGCCGCGGGCTCGGCTTCGCGCCGACGCGGCCGGACCTGGACCGCGGGGACCTCGCCCTCCTCGAGCGCGCGCTCGACCGCGTGAAGGGGCCCGAGGTGATCGTCCGCGAGATCGTGATGCCGCGCGTGCGCGAGAGCTACGCGGACCTCGAGCGCGCCGCCGCCGGCGCGGATCTGCTGCTCTCCCACTCGCTGACCTACGCCGCGCCCGTGCTCGCCGAGAAGAAGAACCTGACCTGGCTGTCCGTCGCGCTTCAGCCGATGGTGTTCCTCTCCGCGGAGGACCCGCCCGTCATGGCGCCCGCCCCCTGGCTCGCCGCCCTGAGGCCTCTGGGACCCGCGTTCCACCGCGCCCTGTTCGCGCTCGGCAAGCTCTCGGCCTCGCGCTGGGGGGAGCCCGCGCGAGAGTTGCGCCGGGACCTCGGCCTGCCGCGCGGAGAGGACCCGCTGTTCGACGGGCAGTACTCGCCGTACGGCACGCTCGCGCTGTTCTCTCCGCTGTTCGGGCCGCCGCAGCTCGACTGGCCCGAGAACACGCTCGCCTGCGGCTTCCCGTTCCTGGACTCGGACATCGGGGGCAAGGAGCCGGACCCGAGGCTGGAGGCGTTCCTGCTCGCCGGGACGCCCCCCGTCGTGTTCACGCTCGGCTCCTCGGCGGTGATGATCGCGGGGGACTTTTTCCGCAACGCGGCCGCGTCCGTCAAAGGCCACGGCGTGAGGGCGATCCTGCTGGCGGGGCCGGCGGCGAAGGAGCTGACGGATCTGCCGAGCGGCGTGGAGGCGTTCGAATCGGCGCCTTACCACGCCCTGTTCCCGCGGTGCGCGGCGGTGGTGCACTCGGGCGGGATCGGGACGACCGCCCAGGCGCTGCGGGCCGGGGTGCCGCAGATGATCGTGCCGTTCGCGCACGACCAGTTCGACAACGCCGCGCGGGTCGTCCGCATGGGCGCCGGAGAGGCGCTCCACGGAAGAAACCCGACGGGCCGGGAGCTTGCCGCGACTTTGTCGCGGCTTTTGGACGATGACGACATAAAAGATCGGGCGGCTCGGATCGGCGCCTTGATTCGGGCCGAGAACGGAGTATTTCTTGCATGCGACGCGATCGAGGCCGCGTTGAGAGCGACCCTTAAATCGGCCTAAGGCTATTTGGTAGTGTACGCCCATGAAAGACCGAATCACGCCCGAATTCATCGCCGCCATCCCCAAGTCCGACCTGCACCTCCACCTCGACGGGTCCCTGCGCCTGAAGACCCTGATCGAGATGGCCCGCGAGGCCAAGGTCAAGCTCCCCTCATATTCCGAAGCCGGCCTGAGAAAGCTCGTCTTTAAGGAGACCTACAAGGACCTGCCCGACTATCTGCACGGGTTCATGTACACCTGCGCCGTGCTCCCCGACCTCGAGAACCTGACGCGCGTCGCCCAGGAGCTCATCGAGGACAACGCCGCCGAGGGCGTGCGCTACATCGAGGTCCGCTTCGCGCCCCAACTCCATGTGACCGCCGGCACCAACGTGCGCGACGTCGTGCGCGCCGTCGCCGCGGGCCTCGCGGCCGGCGCCAAGGCCCACAACAACTCCAAGGCCGTCAAGTCCGGAGAGGACGTCCCCTTCCACTTCGGCATGATCCTCTGCGCGATGCGCCGCTTCAAGAAGGGCATGTCCCCCTATTACGCCGACATGCTGCGCCTGATGGAGCACGCGCCGAAGGACGAGGTTTACGCGGCCGCGTCCCTCGAGCTGGCGCGCGCGGGCGTCGAGCTCGCCCAGGAAGGCCTGCCCGTCGTCGGCTTCGACCTCGCCGGCGAGGAGGCCGGGTATCCGCCGGCCGACCACTGGGCCGCCTACCAGTACGCCCACAACCACTTCGTGCGCAAGACCGTCCACGCCGGAGAGGCCTACGGCCCCGAGTCCATCTGGCAGGCGATCACGCAGTGCCACGCCAACCGCATCGGCCACGGCACCTTCCTGTTCGCCCAGGACATGATCCAGGACCCGAAGATCCTGGACCGCAAGAAATACGTCGAGGACCTCGCGAACTACCTGGCGAGCCAGCGCATCGGCATCGAGGTCTGCGTGACGAGCAACCTGCAGACGATCCCCTCGCTCAAGTCCCTCGACCGGCACCCGATCCGCCAGATGATCGACCACGGCCTGTCGGTGTCGATCTGCACGGACAACCGCCTCGTGTCCAACACGACGGTGTCGCGCGAAGTCGAGCTCGTGGTCAAGCACGCGAAGGTCAGCCGCGTCGAGCTCAAGCGCCTCATCGTCGCCGGCTTCAAGGGCGCGTTCTTCCACGGCACCTTCGAGCAGAAGCGGGCCTTCGTGAAATCCGTTTCCGCGCGCTACGACTACCTCGCCGCCCGGCATTTCCCGGGACCGAAGGCGTCCTAGGCGTGGCGACTTTCGTCGAGAAGCCGTCGATCATCGAGGCGGCCGGCAACAAGCCCAAGATCATCCGCGAGTTCGTCGGGCGGGTGAACACGAAGACGGCGCAGGCGAGCGTGGCGCGCATGACGAGCCCGGCGGGCTGGGTCGAGCCGGGCCAAACCCCCGCGTTCGACGAATACACCGTCGTGCTCTCCGGCTCGCTGCGGGTCGAGACCAAGGCGAAGACCTTCGACGTCGCGGCCGGGCAGGCGATCATCACGCCGAAAGGCGAGTGGGTGCGCTACTCGACGCCCGACGGCCCCTGCGAATACGTGGCCGTCTGCGTGCCCGCCTTCTCCCCCGACACCGTCAACCGCGATCCCGCTTAGGCGACTCGCACCGGTGCGAGTCGGGCGCCGACTGTTTCCGGAAACGGTGTTTATCGCCTCTCGCCGGGAACGTACGGGTGAGTCGTGCCGTCAGCGTTGAGGACGATGGCCTCCGGGCTGTGGGACAGGTCGTTCGAGCCCGTGAAGAACAGGACGATCTTGACCTTGCTCCAGCGTCCCGGCTCGCGCTTCAGGATGCCCGTCAGCGCGTCGCGCATCTTCTCGTAGTTCGCCCAGGTGTCGTCGGAGAATCCGATCGCGTGGCGGCCGCCGCCGAGAGGCGCGGCCTGCAGGGCGTCGATGAACTCCGCCATCAGCTCGGCCTTGCGCTCGGCCGTGCGGCGCGTGCCGCCGACGCCGTGGAGGTTCTCGACCTTCGGCAGATAGCGGATATACCCGGCCGACTGAAGGTACCGGAATCCGTCGAGCAGCTGCTCGGAGGTGTGCTGGCGCGCGGTGAGCACGTAGGTATGAGCCGCGATCACCGGGTCATTGAGCGCGCGGACCAAAGCCGGCCAGCTCGGTCCCTGCCAGTCGGCCGCGGGAAGGTTCTCGACCGCGTACCTGAGGTCGGCCGCGAACTTCGGCCCGAAGAACTCCCGGAACGACGCGTCGCCGCGCAGCTCGTAGTCCTTGAGGTTGGCGCCGCCGTAGGTGAAATCCGTGCCGATGCTCTTCTCGATCACGGCGAAGTGGGCGGTCGGGACGGGCAGCTCCTGATTTCCTCCCTTCCTGAACAGGATGATCTTGGTCGGGAAGCCGGAGCCGAAGGCGTTGCCGTCGAGGTCGAGCACGTACGCGGAGACCGGCGCCGCGGCGGAGGCGTCTTCGGCCGAGACCCCGGGCTTGAGCCAGTCGACGAGAGCCGCGCGGAGCTGACCGAGAGGGTTCGGACGCTCGGGAGAAGCGGGAACCGCGGACGGACTTAGGACGGCGGCGACGGCGACGGGCGCGGGAAGCGCCGCGGCGGGAGCCGCCAGGGCCGGCGCCAGAGAAGGGACGGACAGCGGGAGGAGAGGCAACCGGGCCGTCGACGGCGCGATGAGCGCTGGAGCGGAAAAGCCGGGGACCGGCGCGGCGCTCGTCTGAAGGCGAGTCAGGACCTGGGCTCGCGCCGGAGCGCCGATCAGGAGCAGTAATGCAACGAACGAAAAGCCTGACACCGTCAGAGCCAGCCGCCGCCGACGCCGAGCAGGTAGTCGCGGACCTCGCGCAGGCCGGCGGCGTCGCGGAGCATCAGGTCGAGGGCGGACTTGCCGCCGAAGGCCTTGTTCGGGCTCTTGATCCAGTCGTTCGACGCGGGCGCGCTCAGGATCTCGTTGATGCGCCGGTACACGCCGAGGCTCAGCGAAATCCTCTCGAGAGAAGCTCGCGACAGCGACGACGGGTCTTTCTTGTACCGCGCGTACGTCTTCGCGTCCACGCCGAGCAGCGCGCGGCGCTCGGCGGAGGTCAAAGCCCAGAGGCCGGTCATCCGCTCGAAGGCCTTGAAGCCGGGGGCGGAGAAACGCGCGGCGTTCGTCGTGAGGCCCGACCACTCCGCGAACGAGGGCGCCTGGCCCTCCTTGAAGCGCAGGCCGAGGCCGATGGACTCGAGCGTCTGGTCGAGGGTCTTGCGCGCCATCTCGATCTCGTTGTCCGGCGCGCGGAAGAACGACTCGACCTCGGCCTTCCACGGGGCGGAGACGAGGCCGCCCGCCGCGCCGATCACGCGGGTGCCGCCGCGCGGGCCGACCTTGGCGGCCAGCGCCTTCCAGTTGGCCTTCACGAAGGACCACGCGCGCTCGCGCGTCGCGGGATTGGCGAGCAGCCAGGCGTACGGCATCCACGCGTCCTGGGCTCGGATCTCGTCGGAGAGCGTCATCGCGAGATAGCGGTCGAGCAGCGCCGGCTCGGAGAACTCGGCGAGCGCGCGCAGCATCAGGCTTTTCTGCTCGGGCGTTTTTGGCGCGGCGAGACGTGACCGAAACTCAGCGAACAGTCCCGCATCGTTTCGGCGAGCGGCGGCGGTCAGGACAACGGCCGCGATGGAGGAATCGATCGAGGAAGGGTCGGCGAGATACTTCTTAAGACGCGCCGAGACTTGGGCCTGGTCGAGCGCCTTCGGCGCGAGAAGCGCGAGCGCGTTGAGCACCGTCGGCCGGGCCAGGGTGGCTTCCTGGCTCTCGCCTTTTTTCTTGTCCCACCCGAGCTTTTGTTCGAGCGGCCCGAAGAAATCCGTCGCAAAAACGCCGAGCGCTTCGCGATCGGCGTCGGTCTCGGACAATTCCTGGCGTATCGTCTTCAGGTACCCGAACGCGTCCTCGATGATCAGACGCGAAGCGTCGCCGCGGAACGCGGCAAGCGAATCGAGGAACGTCGCGACCGGCATCCGTCCGGCGCGGACTTGGGCCCATAAATTATTCAAAAGCCCCGCCCGCTCCACGGGCGTGAGCTGATTGCGTTGAGAGAGGGCGGCGGTCAGCAGGCGGGCGTCGAGGGTGAACCGATAATAGCCGGTCTCATTCGCGTTCGGATACACCCAAAGTATTTCGCCGGAGCCCGGCAAGGTCACACTCTTCGTTGCTTTATCCAACAGCACCGAGGCGGTGCGCGTCTTGCGCTCCCCCTTGAGACGATAGCGCACCACGACGGGGATGGACCACTTCGTATCGGCCTTGAGGTCCGATGCGAAGAACCGTTCCTGCGTGAGCGTGATCACCCGGCCTTCGGCCGTCACCGACACGACGGGGACCCCTCCCTGGCTCAGCCACTTGTCCATCATCTTCCGCACCGGCTTGCCCGACGCCCGCTCGAGCTCACCGGCGAGGTCCTTCGCCTCCGCGTTCTTGTACGCGAAGCGCCTCATGTACCCCTGCACTCCCTTGCGGAAGGCCGTCTCGCCGACGTAGGCTTCGATCATCCGCAGCAGGGCCCCGCCCTTCTGGTAGGACATCGGGTCGAACATGGCCTGGATCTCGGCGGGCGTGGCCGCGTCGGAGCGGACCGGGCGCGTGCCCGGCAGCGCGTCGATCGACAGCGGGGAACGCTTCCCCTGGTCGAACTCGTCCCAAACCTTCCACGCCGGCTTCCACGAGTCCACGACCTTGTAGGCGAGCCAGGTCGCGAAGGCCTCGTTGAGCCACAGGTCGTTCCACCAGCCCATCGTGACGAGGTTGCCGAACCACTGATGCACGATCTCGTGGGAGACGACCTCGGCGACGCGGCGCTTCGCGGCGTCGGAGGACAGCTTCGGATCGATGAGCAAGGAGGCGTCGCGATAGAGGATCGCGCCCCAATTCTCCATCGCTCCGGAAGCGAAATCGGGCGCGGCGACCATGTCGAGCTTGGGCAGCATGTACGGGAGGCCGAAATACGAGTTCAGGTACTTGAGCGCGTTCTCCCCCGCGTCGAGGGCGAAGTCGGCCTGGGCGATCTGGTCGGGGGCGGCCCAGACGGTGAGGACGGTCTTGCCGACCTTGCGCGTGCGGGATTCTAGGCGGGCGGCGAAGACGGCGAGGAGATAGGAGGACATCTTCGGGGTCTTTTGGAAAACGACGGTACGGCGTCCGTCGAGGACCGCATCGGAAACCGGCGGCATGTTGGACAAGGGAGTCAGGCCGGCCGGCACGTCCATCGTCAATGCGAAGCTCGCCTTGAACGAGGGCTCGTCGAAGGAAGGCAGGACCCGTCTCGCGTGCGTCGGTTCCAGATGAGTGAACGACCAGGCCTCGTCCTTGGCCCCGTTCTTGCCGCGCGACTTGTAGAGACCGCGCATCAGCTCGTTCATCTTGCCGGAGTACTCGATCTCGACGTCGGCCCGGCCTTTCAACGGCTCATCGAGGAGAAACGTCACGGTCTCCGCCTTGGCGTCGACGACGATCTTCGACGGGTCCAGGCGGCGGCCGGCGACGACCACGGACGTCAGCGACAGGTCGAGGGCGTGAAGGACGAGCTGCTTCACGGGGGTTTTCGACTCGAGAGAAATCTTGACGCGACCCGTGAACGCGGCGTTCTCGGGATCGAGCCTCAGGAGCAGGTCGTAATTCCTGGGAAGCACGGTCTTCGACAGGCGGCCGGAGGAGGACGGCGGAAGGGGGGCCGAGGCGGACGGGGCGCCGGAGGGGACCTCGTCGCCGGCGCAGGCCGCGCAGGCGCGGCCTTTCGCGGCGTCGAAATGGAGGCCCAAGGTCTCCGCGGCGGCGGCGGGAGCCTTGGCGAGGCCGGCGGTCAGGGCGTCGAGAGAGGGCTTGGCGGCGGAGAGCTTGGGTTCGTTCTTCATGATGGGGGTGGCGGCGATGGGGACGGCGGCGGCCGGGGAGGGCATTATGGAAGGAACGGCGGTCAGAGCGGGGGTGATGGACAATGCGGCGGGGAACGACAGAACGGAAGGGGCGGCTAAATTCGGACCGACGGATTGGAACGGCAAAGAGACTTGTCGAGCGCTCGCGGGAAGACCGGATTTCACTTGAGCGACGGCGGGCGACGGCAATGAAACGGCCACGGCGACGGCGATCACCCTCGTCATGCACCCATTTTATCGAATGATTTCAACGCTCGTATGGGACCTAGGGGCCCGGCAGGCTTAGACTTTCGACCCAACTGATCGGTTCAAAGTCCCAATAATTCCTAGTCCACTTACCTGGCCGTTATGGGCCCCGACGGCTCATCCGCCCGACCCCCTCTTGAGGTTATACTTCGGGCTATGATCAAACACGCTCTTTCCCTTTATATCGCCCT
>JAMPYD010000438.1 GCA_023700845.1 Elusimicrobiota bacterium
CGATGAACGCCAGGGCGCGCAGCAGCCGGCAAAGCAGCCGAACGCGCCCGTGTCTCGGGAGGAAAGCGCGCCTAAGGGCGCGCCGGCTCATAAAGAAGACGGGCCTCGGTGGGTGAAGCCCGTGAAGCAGCCGGCTCAGCCCGTGTCCGGGCCGCGCTGGGTCAAGACGGACAAGAAGAAGCCCGCCGAAGCCGGGCCTCGCTGGGTGGGGCCGAAGAAGTCGGGCGTGCGCGCGGCCTTGGCGAAGTACCTGCCTTTCCTCGGCCTCTCCGGCCGCGAGGCGTTCGACGGGGCGGCCGACCGAAAGGACGGCGTCTCCGACGCGCCCGCGGCGAAGGCGCACGATCACTCCCATGCCTCCGGCCTCTCCAAGGCCTCGGCCCGCTCGCAGGAGATCATCAACGACTACTCGATCCCGACGCCCGAGGCCGCCCGCCGGGTCGGCGAGATCCGCGAGAAGCAGGGCACGCCGCTCTGGGCGAAGGTCGCCGCTCCGGTCGCCGTCGCCGCCGCCGTCGCCGTGGCGATCGCCTACGGCGCCGTCCCCGTCCTGACGCTCGCCGCCGGGCTCGTCGTCTCCGTGCTCGCCCACGAGGTCGCGCACATCGCGGTGCTCCACCGCCTGGGCGACAAGACGGCCGAGCACGCGCACACCCACAGCCTGAACCCGCTCGTCCACATCGACGCGGTCAAGACCGTGATCGTGCCGGCGGTGTCGCTGGCGCTCTCGAGCGTCCTGCTCCCGTTCCCGATCCTCCTCGGCGCGGGCAAGCCCGTGGACGCGGACTTCAACAACCTGACCTCCCCGTTCGGCGGGCCGCGCTCCGCGCGCAACGCCTTCTGGGTCGCCGCGGCCGGTCCCGCGACGAACCTGCTGATCGCGGGCCTCGCGTTCGGCGCCGCGGCGCTGCTGCCCGCGGGCGGCGTGCTGGCCCTCGTGGCCGCGGGCCTGTGGAAGATGAACCTCGCGCTCGCGGCGTTCAACATGCTGCCCCTGCCCCAGCTCGACGGCGGCAAGATCCTCGCCAGCGTCTTGCCGGAGCGGTTCTACGCCAAGTGGATCTTCAACCCCAAGGTGGAGCGCGGCTATCAGGGCGTGTTCCGCCGGCTCTACGAGGGCCCCGCCAACGTCCTGACCTGGCTCGCCGACTTCATGGGCGTGCGCACGCAGAAGGGCATCAACACCTTGGCCAACACCGTGACGTTCACGGCGCTCGCGGCGTTCTACGCGGCGGCGTACTTCAACTTCGCGCTGGCCCTGCCGCTGCTGTTCCTCGCCCTGCCCTGCTCGTACGACTACTGGTGCATCCGCGAGAAGGTCCGATCCGAGGCCGCCGTGCAGGACCTCATGGAGCTGATGAGCCAGTGGAGCGCGGTGATCGTGCAGATCGCCGAGGACCTCGGCCTCGACAGCGAGGTCTCCGCCTACGAGACCGAGCACGCGATGAAGAACGCGCTCGAGACCTTGGTCGACGAGATGATGGCCAAGGAGGAGTTCCGCGCGCTCTCCGACGAGCAGAAGCTCGAGGCCCTGATGAAGGAGTACCCGGACAAGGCCGCCGAGTTCCTTAAAGAGAAGGCGATGCCCGAGGACTCCCTTGAAAAGATCAAGGCCGTCCTCGCCGACCCGCGCAACGCCCCGTTCTACGAGCGCCTGCGCAAGTGGTTCAAGGAGCACGAGATCTTCTCGCGCTGGGACAACAAGCACCAGCAGGGCAAGCTCAAGGACGCGATGAAGTCGGCGGACAAGGAGAAGTCCCAGGGCGGCGGCGCCGTGACGCCGTCCCTGCTGTCGCGCCTGCTCAGCGCCCCGTCGATCGGCGACGACGCCCTCCCGGTGCCCGAGCCCGTGGGCCCGAACGGGGCCAACCTCCGCGCGGACTGGACGGGGAAGGTCAAGCTCAACAGCGGCTACCCCCAGGACCGCGTGCGCGCGGTGTTCGCCAACCACGCCGCCGCGATGCGGGTCTTCCGCTCCCTGTCCTCGCCGAAGGAGATGAAGGGCCAGACGGTCGTCGAGACCACCTTGCGCACCCCCGCCGAGGCGGCCGAGCTCGCCCGCGCCCTGGCCGACGAGGCCGACGTGAAGACGGTCGTCGTCTCCCGCTTCGTGCACAACCTCCTGCTGACCCGCGGCCGCCGCGTCGAGGCGCCGCCCGCCGCGGAGGCTCCCGCCGCGGAGACGCCGGCCGTCGATCCGGCGCAGACGTCTCTGCCCCTGGAGCCCGCGGCTCCGGCTCCCGTGTCCGAGCGCGTGCCCGCGCTCGCGCCGGGGGAGACCCCGTTCGCGCCCGCCCGCGCTCCCGGCGCGGGAAAGCGCGTGACCTCGGACGATTCCCTGCCCGGCAACGTCATCGACGTCGCCTTCGACAATCCGATGACCGAGGACGAGTTCGGCAATTTCATGATCGACATGACGGAGGATCTGCCCGCGATCCGGTCGCGGGAGACGGTCAACGACTCCCACGGCATGGGCTTCGTCACCTCCGTCAAGCTGACCTTCGCCTCCGACGCGGACGCCGCCCGCGCCGCGGCGGTCTTCCGCGCCGTGCCGGCGACCCACAGCATCCGCGCCCACCGCGCCGTCGTCGCCTCGTTCGGCGACGCGGCCGACGCCGACGCGCTGGCCAAGATCCGCGGCGACAACCCGACCTACACCAAGGTCGAGGCGGTCTTCCACGCCGTCGACGAGGCCGCCGCCCGCGCCTTCATCCACGCCTTGGGCCACGACTCCGTGTCCGTGTCCCGCGACGGGATGGGCCGGATCGTCTACGAGCTCCTGATGGAGTCCGCGGCCGTCGC
>JAMPYD010000439.1 GCA_023700845.1 Elusimicrobiota bacterium
CTCGACAACGCCACCCAGGTGTCGATCATCGCCACCGACCTCTCGGGCCGCATCTCGGTCTTCAACAAGGGCGCGGAGAACCTTCTCGGCTACGCCGCCGCCGAGATCGTCGGGCAGACCCCGGCGGTCCTCCACGCCGCCGAGGAGGTCGAGGCCCGGGGCAAGCTCCTGTCGCTGGAGTACGGCCGCCCGATCGAGGGCTTCGACGTCTTCGTCGAGCACGCGCGGGGGGGAGGATTCGACTCGCGGGAATGGACCTACGTCCGCAAGGACGGGACGAGATTCCCCGTCACGCTGACCGTGACCGCCCTGCGCGACGCGCAGGGGGAGATCAACGGCTTCCTCGGGATCGCCGTCGACGTCACCTCGTCCCAGGCGGCGCGCGAGGAGCTCGCCAAAGCGCGGGACGTCGCCCTCGACCTGGCCAAGGCCAAGGCCCAGTTCCTCGCGAACATGAGCCACGAGATCCGCACGCCGATGAACGCGGTCATCGGCATGACGGGCCTGCTTCTCGACACGAGCATGACGCCGCAGCAGCGGGAGTTCGCCGAGACCATCCGCGGCGCGGGAGAGGCCCTGCTGGCGATCATCGGCGACATCCTGGATTTCTCGAAGATCGAGGCGGGCGCCATGCCGCTCGAGGAGCTCGACTTCGAGCCGCGGCACATCGCCGAGGACGTCGCCATGCTCTTCGCCGCGCGGGCCCAGGCCAAGGGCCTCGAGATCGCGGCCCTGGTGGACGAGGGAGTGCCGGCCTGCCTGCGGGGCGACGCGGGCCGCCTGAGGCAGATCATCAGCAACTTCGTCGGCAACGCGATCAAGTTCACGGACTCGGGCGAGGTCGTCATCTCCGTGCGCCGGGTGTCGGAGGCGGGGGCCTCGAGCCGCCTGCGCTTCGAGGTCAAGGACACCGGCATCGGCCTCGACGCGGCCGTGCAGGCCAAGCTGTTCACCGCGTTCACCCAGGCCGACGCCTCCACCACCCGCAAGTACGGAGGCACCGGCCTCGGCCTGGCCATCTCCAAAAAGCTCGTCGAGATGATGGGCGGCGCCGTCGGCATCGTCAGCGCCCCGGGCCGGGGCTCGACCTTCTGGTTCGAGGTCGACCTGGCCAAGGGCGCCGCCGCGGCCGCGGCGCAGGCGCCGGAGCTGGAGGGGGTGCGCGTCCTCATCGTCGACGACAACGAGACCAACCGCCGGATCTTGACGCTTCAGACGTCCTCCTGGCGCATGCGCCCCCAGGCGGTCGCCGACGGGGCCTCCGCCCTGGCCGCGCTGCGGGAGGCCGAGTCCAAGGGCGACCCGTTCACGCTGGCGCTGCTCGACATGCAAATGCCCGAGATGGACGGGGCGCAGCTCGCCCAGGAGATCAAGGGCGATCCGTCCTTGGTCGCCGTGCGCATGATCCTGCTCAGCTCCATGACGGCGTCCCTCGACCGGGCGGAGCTCGCCGCCCAGGGCTTCGACGGCGGCCTGTCCAAGCCGGTTCGAAAATCGGCGCTGTACGACGCCATCGCCGACGTCCTCAGCGTCGAGCCGTCGGGCCAGGCGCCGCTCCGGAACCCCTTGGCCGCGGCGCCCCTCTCCTCCTGGAAGAGCCTGCGCATCCTCATCGCCGAGGACAATCCCGTCAACCAGAAGGTGGCGCTGCTCCAGCTCCAGTCCCTGGGGTGCAAGGCCGACGCCGTGGCCAACGGGCGCGAGGCGGCGGAGGCGGTCGCGTCGATCCGTTACGACCTGGTGCTGATGGACTGCCAGATGCCGGAGATGGACGGCTTCGAGGCGACGGCCGCCATCCGCGCGCGGACGGCCGCCGCGGGGCGCGGCCCCGTGATCATCGCCATGACCGCCAACGCGCTCGACGGCGACCGGGAGCGTTGCGTGGCCGCCGGCATGGACGACTACGTCGCCAAGCCCGTCCGCGTCGAGGCCCTCGCCGCGGCGATCGGGCGCTGGTTCGGCTCGGTCGATCCCGGCGCGCTCAAGGGCCTGCGCGATCTCGGCGACGACGCGGCCGTGCGGGAGATCATCGAGGGATTCGCCAAGGACGCGGCGGAGAGGCTCGCGGGCCTGCGCGCCGCCGCGGCCGGCGGCGACGCGGCCGCGCTCGAGGCCCTGGCGCACGCGCTCAAGGGAAGCTCCGCCGCGCTGGGGGCGAAGGGAGTCGAGCGCCTGGCGGCGAGGCTGGAGGCGCTGGGACAGGAGAAGCGCGTCGAGGAGGCCGCCGCGATCGTCGAGTCCCTCGAGGGCGAGCTCGCCGAGGCCCTCAAGCTGCTGCGCGCCGGCGCGCTCCGCAAGGCCTAGGTCTTTAGGCCCATCGAGGCCCATGCCCTAGGGCCCTGACCGCATGGGCCTACCGGGGCTACCCTAGGAACATGGCGAGATCAAGACGATCCGCAGCCTCGAAGCTCAGGCTCCTGATCTCGTTGACCCTCGCCGCGACGGCCGCCTTCCCTCCGTCCGCCGCCGCCCAGCTCGCCGCCGCCCGGCCCCCGCTGCCCCTCGCGGCCCTCCCGCCCCTGGCCCAGCTCGGCGAGCTCGGCCGCGAGCTTCAGCTCCATCTCGACGGCCGGCGCCCCGCGCGGCTCGAGGCCGTCTCGGCCGGGCTGGACGCGGTCGAGGCGCGTCTCGCCGCGGGCCTGCCGGCGTCGGACGAGCCCTCCTTGGTCCGCGCCGAGCTCGGGCGCGTCCGCGCCCTCCTGGGAAGGGCCGCCGCCCGGGCCTCCGCCTCCGCCCCGGCCGCGTTCGGGCCCCGGGCGCCCGGCGCCGACGGCGCCTCCGCGCTGCTGCGCGCC
>JAMPYD010000440.1 GCA_023700845.1 Elusimicrobiota bacterium
CCGCCGAGCGCGTCGAGCTCGCGCACCATCTGCCCCTTGCCGACGCCGCCGATCGACGGGTTGCAGGACATCGCCGCGATCGTGTCCAGGTTCTGCGTGAGCAGCAACGTCGCGCGCCCCATGCGCGCGGAGGCGAGGGCGGCCTCGACGCCGGCGTGGCCGCCGCCGACGACGATGACGTCGTACGCCCGGGGGAAGAGCGCGTCAGCCATAGAGAAGCGCCTTGAGCGTCTCGACCGGCAGCCAGCCGAGCATGAAGGCGGCGATGACGACCTCGATCTGCAGGACGAGCGCGAACAGCAGCGGCAGCAGGGCGCGGGCCAGCGGGCGCTGCGGCGGGAGCGCCTTCAGGCCGAGGGCCCCGCCGACGAGCATCCAGAAGCCGGCGGCGCCGACGACCGCCTTGTAGCCCCCCTCCCAGCGCATCGCCGTCACGACGGATTCGGGAAGCAGGGCCGCGAGCTGGACGACGTTGAGGCCGAGGAGGAAGGCGGCGAGCGGGCGCCATTCCGCGGCCGGGATGCCGCGCGCGACGAGGGCGCCGGGAACGGCCCAGGCGAGCATCAGGACGGCGAAGGCCGGCCTGGGCAGGACGTTCTTCACGTAGAAGACCGTCAGGATCAGCGGCACGGCGCACCAGAAAAAGGAGGTCGCGACCTTGAGCGGAAGCCAGCCGTCCTTCAGCCAGCGCAGCAGGACCGCGGCGAAGGCGATCAGCGCGCTCATCAGCAGAGGCTGCCACAGCATGACCTTGAGCCAGAACAGGAGGCCCTGCGGCCCCATCGGCGAGGCGGCGTTGGCGTCCGGGAAGTCGTAGGGCTTGAGGCGGTAGAACAGCGCGGCCCCGAGCAAGGTCAGGGCGTAGAGGCCGCACGCGTCGAGCAGCGCGCGGGGCTGACCGCAGGCGGCGGCCGCCTTCGACGGGGAGAAGAGGAACAGCCGGCCGAAGCCCAGGATTTTCTTCATGCGAGAGCCCTCTCGGCGTCGCGGCCGAAGCCTTTGCGCGCGGCCAGGCAGACCCAGCCGCCGAGCCCGAGCGTCAGGCAGGCGGCGAGCAGGGCCCGCGTCAGGCCGAAATGGTCGGAGCCCCAGCCGATCAGGGCGGGCGACGCGGCGTCCCCGAGCAGGTGGATGACGAAGATGTTGGCCGCGAAGGCCATCGAGCGCTTCTCGATGCGGATGACGGAGACGATCGCCGCGTTGAGCGGGCCCATGTTGAGGAAGAGCATCATCTCGGCGAGGAACAGGAAGGCGATCGAGAGCCCGAGCGTCGGGGCCGCGATCGCGGCCGCGGCCAGCGGCATGCCGAGCAGCAGGCCCCAGCCGGAGACCAGCAGGTCCGCGGTGCGGTCCGTGCGGCGCAGGCGGTCCGAGATGAATCCGCCGAGCAGGCTTCCCGCGAGGCCGGCGGCGACCGTCACCGCCCCGAAGCGCAGGCCCGCGTCGCCGACGCTCAGCCCGAAGCTGCGGTGGAAGAACGTCGGCATCCAGACGGCGAACCCGCCGAGCGCGAAGGTCATGCCGGCGCCCGCGAAGGTGATCATGCGGAACGTCGGGACCGACCAGACGTCCCGGTAGCCCTCGATCGGCGGCGGCGTCGCGGGGTGCGGCGCGTCGTCGGGCAGGAGCAGGCACAGCGCGGCGAGGAGCAGCCCGGGCAGGCCGACGACCCAGAACGAGTGGCGCCAGCCGATGGCCTCGCCGAGCATCCCCCCGCCCGCGTAGCCGAGCGCCGAGCCGACCGGGATGGCCAGGCTGAAGATCGCGAGCGCGGACCCGCGCTTCTCGGAGGGAAAGCGCTCCGCGACGAAGGACGGGGAGATCGCGCCGTAGCAGGCCTCGCCGATGCCGACCGCCGTGCGCGAGAGGAACAGGGAGAGGTAGCCGGTCGCCAGCGCGGCCGCGCCCGTCGCGACGCTCCAGATGGCGACGCCGCCCGCGATCCACGGCTTGCGCCCGCGCGAGTCGGCGATCCACGCGATCGGCGGCGCGGCGAGCATGTAGATGATCATGAAGGCCGAGGCGAGGCTGCCGGCCTGCGCGTCGCTGAGCTTAAGGTCGGCGGAGATCAGCGGCAGCAGCGCGTAGACGATCTGCCGGTCCACGTAATTGAGGATGTTCACCGAGAGGAGCAGGGCCAGCACTCCCTTCGGCGAGGAGATCACGTGCCTCGGACCTTGTACACGGCGTCGCCGACCTTCACCCGGTCCGCGACGGAGCAGGCGACGGTCTCGCCGGCGAGCGCGCTCTGCACGCAGCGCTTGCCGACGCAGAGGCGCTCCACGCGCTGGGAGAGGTCGGTGTCCTTGCCCTTGACGCGCAGGGCGTCTCCGGCGGACACGGGGAACTCGAGGAGGATGGTCATCTCGTGCTTCCGGGCGTCGTAGGCGCGGACCTTGCCGAGGAACGGCGCGCCGACGATCTGCTCGTCGGGCGAGATGCCGGAGACGGGGGTGCGGTGAAGGGGCGCCGCCGGGCGCGTTTTCTTGGGGGTTTTCGGGGACGGCATGATCGTTTTTTTCCTCACTTTACTTTCCCACGCAGAACTTGGAGAAGATCTCGTCGAGCACCTCTTCGGAGGCGCCCTCGCCCCGGGCCTCGCCGACGAGGGCGAGGGCCCGGCGCAGGCGGTCGGCGGCGCGGTCCTCCCACGCGCCCGGGCGGGCGGCGAGCTCGGCGCGCGCGGCCCCGAGCTCGGCGAGGGCGGCCGCCAGGGCCTCCTTCTGCCGGGCGTCGTCGAGCAGGGACTCCCCCTCGTCCGGCGCGGCGGCGCCGGCGGCGGCGG
>JAMPYD010000441.1 GCA_023700845.1 Elusimicrobiota bacterium
CTCGAGATGGGTCTTGAGCCGGGGCGCGAAGCCGCCCTCGTCGCCGACCGCGGTGGTCATCTTGAGCGCGGTGAGCTTCTTCTTGAGGATCTGATATACCTCTGCGCCGGCGCGAAGGGCGTCGGAGAAGGTCGGCGCCTCGGTCGGGACGATCATGAACTCCTGGACGTCGAGGCCGCTGTCGGCGTGCTTGCCGCCGTTGACGACGTTGAGCATCGGCGCGGGCAGCAGCCACTTGTCGGACGTGATGCCGTAGGCCTGGCGCAGGAAGGCGTACAGGGGCGTCTTGGCGGAGGCGGCGGCCGCGCGGGCCGTCGCCATCGAGACGGCCAGTATGGCGTTGGCGCCCAGCCGTCCCTTGTTCGGGGTGCCGTCGAGCTTGATCATCACGGCGTCGAGGCCGGCGAGATCGGAGGCTTCGCGTCCCTTGACGGCCTTGGCGAGCTCGCCGTTGGCGTTGGCCACGGCCTTGAGCACGCCCTTGCCGAAGTAGCGGGACTTGTCGCCGTCGCGCAGCTCGACGGCCTCGTGCTCGCCGGTGGAGGCGCCGGACGGCACGCCCGCCCAGCCGACGGAGCCGTCCGAAAGGACGACCTCGACCCCGACGGTCGGGAAGCCCCGGCTGTCCAGGATCTCTTGAGCGCGAACGGATTCGATTTTAGCCATGTTTAGAATTTCCCCGAGAGCATTTTTTTGCCGGCGTCGATCATCTCCGCCAGGCGCTTGGGCGAATGCGCCTCGGCGTACACGCGGAACACGGGCTCGGTGCCGGAGCTGCGCAGGCCGAGCCAGGCCCCGTCGCGCAGGATGAACTTGAAGCCGTCGGCCTGGTCGATGCGCCAGACCGAGGAGCCGGCCAGCTCGAGCGGCGGCTTCGCCTTGAGGCGCGCCTCGAGCTCGATGATGTCGCGCAGGCGGTCCATCTTGAAGTTCATGCGCGCGCCGTGGAACGCGCCGAGCTTCTTGAACAGGCGGTCGCGCACGGCCGCCAGCGGCTTCTTCTCGAAGGCGGCGAGCTCGAGCATCAGCACGCAGGCGAGGATGCCGTCTTTCTCGGGCACGTGCCCGCGGATCGAGAGGCCGCCGGACTCCTCGCCGGCGAGCAGGAACGGCCCCGAGCGCAGCAGCTCGCCGAGATACTTGAAGCCGACCGGCGTCTCGCGCGTCTCCGAGCCGTGGGACTTGGCCACCGCGTCGATGAAGTGCGAGGTCATGACCGAGCGCGCGGCCTTGCCCTTCAGGCCGCGGTTGACGACGAGGTGCTCGTAGGCGAGCGCGATGACCTCGTTCGGCTGGATCCAGACGCCGCCCGCGTCGACGATGCCGAAGCGGTCGCCGTCGCCGTCGCAGGCGAGGCCGAGGTGGAGCTTCTGCTTCTTGACCTGCTCGGCCAGGCCCGCCGTCGAGTCGGGCGTCGGCTCGGGCGAGATGCCGCCGAGCAGGACGTCGCGGTCCTCGTTGCGCGCGAAGACCTCGACGCCGAGGCGCTCCTCGAGGAACGCGCGCAGATACAGGCGCGCCGAGCCGTGCATCGCGTCGACGCCGACCTTCAGCTTGGCCTTCTTGATCGCCTTGACGTCGAGCAGGCTCTCGAGCTGGTCGAAGTAGGACTTGCGGAAGTCGATCTTGTCGATCCAGGCCTCGCGGGCCGAGCGCTCGTCGGCCATCGTCTTGACCGCGTGGTCGCCGAGCAGCTCGATGCGGCGCTCGAGGTCGTTGGTCACGTTCGGGGAGGCCGAGCCGCCCCAGTAGGGCATCCACTTGAAGCCGTTGTACTGGGCGGGGTTGTGGGAGGCGGTGATCATCACGCCGCCGACGGCCTTGTTGGCGAGCACGGCCCAGGCGACGGCCGGCGTCGGGATGTCGGCGTTGGCGAGCAAGGTGCGGATGCCGTCGTTGGCGAACACGGCGGCGACCTCGTGGGCGAAATCCTCGGACTGGAAGCGGGTGTCGTAGCCCACGACGACGGTCGGCACGCGCGACGGCGCGGCCCCCGCCAGGAACTGGCGGTAATCGTCGCTGTTGTAGCCGACCTCGGTGCTCTCCTTCACGCAGCCGGCGACGCTGTGCGCGACCTTGCGGACGTTCGAGAACGTGAAGTCGTCCGAGACGACGCCGCGCCAGCCGGAAGTGCCGAATCTGATCATTGATCCCCTTGCGCCTGTTGAATCGTGGGCGGCATATTAGGATAAGCGCGGCCAAAGGTCAATGACTCTGATGCGGCACGGTTGATCTGGGTCTTAGGGCCTATTGACGCCTAGGCCCTTGGGCCTATGGCGCGGGACCGCCCCCGGGGCTATGCTGTGGGGGTCGCAAGAAAGAACGGAGAATCCGTATGAAAACGCTGAAACCCCTCGCCGCCGCGCTCCTTCTCCTGGCCTCCCCCGCCGCCGCCCAGCTCCTCGCCGGGCCGTCGGGCGGCGGCTTCAACTTCGGCGGAACCGGAAGCCTCGCGAGCCAGGCCGCCCCCGTCACCGATTTCACCTTCCGCTGCGGCACCCCCCCGTGGAAGGCCTGCACCGACGTGGAGATGAACCAGCGCCAGGCCATCCTGATCGCCCGGAAATGCCCCGCCCCCGTGAGCAACGCCTGCTCGTCCTGGCTCATCGCGAATACCGATGCGGGCGCGATCGAATGGCTCGGCAACAACCCCGACGTCCAGTGGGAGGACCCCGTCCACTGCAATTTCATCCCCTGCCGCACCGTCAACAGCCCCGCCGGCCCGGCCGCCGCTCCCGCCCCGGCCCCCCGCCCGGTCGCCGCCTCCTCCAGCTATGA
>JAMPYD010000442.1 GCA_023700845.1 Elusimicrobiota bacterium
ACGCCGAGGACCCGATGCGGCGCGCCCGCGGCCGCCGCGGCCTCGACGTGCTCGCGCGCCTGCAGGAGGGCCATTTCGTGCCCGTGCGCATCCTCGACAAGGACATCCCGGAGATCGCCGAGATCGAGGGCAAGGTCGTCAAGCTCGCCCGCGAGATGGGCGCCAAGATCGTCACCACCGACTTCAACGTCAACAAGGTCGCGACCCTCGAGGGCGTGACCGTGCTCAACGTCAACGATCTCTCGTCGGCGCTGAAGACCGTGGTGCTGCCCGGCGAGACGATGAGCGTGTTCGTCATGAAGGACGGCAAGGAGCGCGAGCAGGGCGTCGGCTACCTCGACGACGGCACGATGGTGGTCGTCGAGGACGGCCGCCGCTCCGTCGGCAAGCGGCTCGAGGCGACGGTGACCTCGATCCATCAGACCTCCAACGGCCGCATGATCTTCGCGAAGGCCAAGCCCGAGGCCCGGGCGGAGCGCCAGACCGCCTGATGCGCGCGGCGGCGATCATCGTCTCGGGCGGCTCGGGCTCCCGGATGGGGCGCCCGAAGCAGTTCCTGCCGCTGGCGGGCTCGACGGTGGCAGAGCTGTCGCTCGAATGCTTCGTGTCGATGTCCGAGGTCGAGAGCGTCGTGCTCGTCCTGGGCGGGGACTCGTTCAAGGAGCACGGCGCGCGCCTGTCCGGCGGCAAGGTCAAGGTCGTCGAGGCCGGCCCCACGCGCATGGGCTCGGTGCGAAACGGCTTCGCGGCATTGCCTCCCGGCGTCGAGGTCGTGGCCGTGCACGACGGGGCGCGCTCCATGATCACGCCCGAGATCGCGCGGGCGACGTTCGCCGAGGCCGCCAAGTCCGGGGCGGCCGTCGCCGCCGTCCCGGTCAAGGACACCCTCAAGGTCGTCGAGAAGGGGGGCAAGACCGTCGCCGAGACCCCCGACCGCTCGCGATACTGGGCCGCGCAGACGCCCCAGACCTACCGCTACTCGATCCTGAAGGAAGCCCTGGAGAAGTTCGCGGGCGACGCCGACGCGACCGATGAAAGCCAGCTCGTCGAGCGCTGCGGCCACAAGGTCGCCCTCGTCGAATCCAGCTACGAGAATTTCAAGATCACCACCCCGGAGGACATCACGATGGCGGGCGCGATCATCGAGGCCCGCCTGGGCGGGCGCCGCGAGAGCCGGACCGGTTTCGGCTACGACATTCACAGGCTGGTCGAGGGCCGCGAGCTGTGGCTCGCGGGGATCAAGCTTCCGCACACGAAAGGATTGCTCGGCCATTCCGACGGCGACGCGGTCCTGCACGCGTCCTGCGACGCGGTGCTGGGCGCCCTCGGGCTCGGGGAGATCGGCATCGCCTTTCCGCCCAGCGACCCCAAGTTCAAGGGACTGGCCTCGAAGGACATCGTGGCCAACACGCTGGAAAAGGTCGCCGCCTTCGGCGGCGACATTATTCACCTCGACGCGACCCTCATCGCCGAGGAGCCCAAGCTCAAGCCGCACTACGAGAAGCTCAAGGCCTCCCTCGCGGCGCTGTTCAAACTGCCCGAGTCCCGGGTGAGCCTGAAGGCGAAGAGCAACGAGGGCCTCGACGCGATCGGCCGCGGCGAAGCCATCGCCTGCCACGCCGTCGCCACCGTCCTCGCCCGATAGCGCCGGAGTGCCTTACTTCCTGATCGCGGTCTCGAACATCCTCGGCGGCTCGACGTACGCGGTCACGACGGCGGCGCTGAAGGGCTTCCCCGCCCAGGACCTGATGCTCCTGCGCATGGCCCTGTGCGCGGCGCTGTTCGTCCCGATGGCGTGGCTCGGCCGCCGGCGCCTGGCGGGCGCGACCCGCGGGGATTGGGCGAGGCTCTGGGCGGTGGGGCTGTTCGGCTACGCCCTGCCGCTGGCGCTGGGCACCTACGGCGTGAAGCTGTCCTCGGCCACGACCGCGTCCTTGCTCGTGGGCATCGAGCCGGTCACCATCGTCCTGCTCTCCGCCGTCTTCCTGGGCGAGGCCCTGACGGGCCTCAAGGTCCTGTCCCTCGTCCTCGGCGTGACCGGGGCGATGTTCATCGCCTTCCAGGGATTTCCGAGCCTGTCGGGGGTCTTCACCGACCGCCTCAAAGGCGACCTGATCCTGGCGACGCACGGGTCCTGCTGGGCGCTGTACAGCGTCCTCGGCAAATCGGCGCTCAAGCGCGTGGACCCGCTCGATTTCACGGCGGTCACCTCGATCATCGGCTTCGCCGGCGTCGCCCTGTGGGCCGCGCCCGGGACGACCCCCTCGGCCTGGGCGGCGGTCCCGCCGTCGGCCTGGCTCGCGACGGTCTACCTCGCCGCCGCCGGCGGCTTCCTCGCCGTCATCCTGTGGAACGTCGCCCTGAGGCAGGTCGAGGCCTCCAAGGTCGCCAACTTCATCTTCCTTCAGCCCGTCGTGGGCGTCCTGCTCGGCGTCGGCCTGCAGGGGGACCCGCTCACGGCCTGGAGCGCGGCCGGCGGCGCGCTCGTCCTCGGCGGCATGTACGCCGCCTCGCGCGCCTAGGCCGGGCCGAGCAGCCGGTCGAGCCCTTTGAGCGGGATGACCGCCCATTGCGGCTGGCTTTCCAGCTCGCTCTGGATCTCGCCGAGGGCGCGGTTGATCATCATCGCCTCGAGGAGCAGGTTCAGCTCCTCGCGGCTTTTCGGGAGCACCTTGCTGTCTCCCATTTTCTCGAGGTAGGCGGTCAGGAACGCGGACGAGACCCACCGGCTCCAGAACCGCGCCCACGGCTCGAGGCGGGCCGCGTCCTCGGCGCGG
>JAMPYD010000443.1 GCA_023700845.1 Elusimicrobiota bacterium
CGGCGGGCCGCGCCGGGACGCCGCGTTCCCGGGGCCGGGACCTTCGTTCACGGCCCCGTAGGAACGACGACCCGCATGGCGGGGTTCCCGAACATCTTGGCCCCGGCCTCGACGCTGCGCAGCACGACGGCGCCGATGCCGATGAAGCAGCCGTCGCCGAGGGTGACCTTCTGCATGATCGAGCAGTTCGGGGCGAGCCAGGCGTTCTTGCCGATCGTGACCGAGCCGCTGATCTCCGCGCAGGCCGTGATCATCGTCCCCGCCCCGATGCGGCAATTGTGCCCGATGTGGACGTGGTCGTCGGTCTTCACGTAATCCTCGACGACCGTGTCGCCCAGCGCGCCGCGGCACACCGTGTTGACGCTGCCGATCTCGACGTGATCGCCGATGCGCAGGCCGCCGAGCTGGATCATCTTGATCGGGCGGCCGTCCTCGTCGCGCTCGAACCCGAAGCCGGCCTCGCCGACGATCGCCCCCGACTTGATCTCGCAATGGCGGCCGATGACGGTCCCGGACTTGATGACGGCGCCGCTGCCGATGCGCGTGCCCTCGCCGATCCTGACGCCGTTTTCGATGACCGCCCCGAGCCCGACCTGGACGGTCGGATGGAGGTCCGGCGGCGTGGAATCCTCGAGGAATCCGGGGGATTCCCGGAGGAGGTGCTGCGCGCGTATGAAGTCGAGCCGCGGCTTCGCGGACTTGATGACGGACAGGCCCCTCATGGGCAGGGGCGCGGTCGCGAAGACCGTGCCGGTCGAATCCGGCCCCGGGGCGCGGTCCCGCACGAAGGCCAGCGAATCCGCGTCGAGCGAGTCGAGGCCGCCCACCGCGCGGATCTCCCTGTCGGGGCCGATCAACGTCAGGCCCAGCTCCCGGCACAACCGCCCGGCCTGGACCGGCTGCTTGAGTCTCTTGTTCATGTCTTCCTCCTTCGGTGGACTGATGATAGCCGGAGGCTCGAGGGCCGCGCCATCCGGCCCGTGTGAACTTAACTTTGAGGCGCGATGTCCGTTCCGGCGCGCTTTACACGCTTCGCGCGAAACGGTATCTTGGCGGCATGATCACCGTCCTCCTGCTGGCCGCCGCCGTCGCCGTCTCCGCCGAGCCCGTCAAGAACCCCGACACCTTCACCAACCTCGAGATCGGGGAGGTCGCCGGCCTCGACCCGGTCTATCCGTACGACGGGTCGAGCCAGTCGGTGATCCAGAACGTCTACGAGACCTTGATCGCCTTCAAGGGCTCCTCCCTGTCCGAGCATGAGCCGCGCATAGCGGCGAAGGTGCCTTCCCTCAAGAACGGTCTGATCTCGCCGGACGGCCGGACGTACCGCTTCCCGATCCGCAAGGGCGTCAAATTCCACGACGGGACCGAGGTGACGCCGGAGGACGTGCGCTATTCCCTGCTGCGCTTCATGATCACGGACCGCGCGGGAGGGCCCTCGGCGCTCCTGCTCGAGCCGATCGCGGGGGTGCCGTCCACGCGGAACTCGTCGGGAACGGTCACGCTGGATTACGCCGCTCTGGAGAAATCAATAGTCGTCAACGGCAACGACGTGGTGATCTCGTTACCACGACCCTTCGGGCCCTTCCTTGGGATCATGGCCAGATGGTCATATATTATGTCCAAGCCCTGGGCGATCGCGCACGGGGAGTGGGACGGGACGGAGAAGACCTGGAAGGATTTCAACGATCCGCCCAAGGAGAAATCGTATTTTCACGAGCACATGAACGGCGCGGGGCCCTTCAAGCTCGCGCGCTGGGACAAAACCGCCCGCTACGTGCTCCTCGCGCGCCATGACGCCTACTTCCGCGGCCCGTCGAAGCTCCGGCAGGTCCTGGTGAAGGCCGTCCCCGAGCTCAACACGCGCAAGCTCATGCTCCAGGCCGGCGACGCGGACCTCATCGAGACCCCGCGCGCTTACGCCTCCCAGGTGGCGGGCATCCCGGGCGCGGTCCTGCTCGACGGCCTGCGCCGCCTCTCGACCGACCCGGCGCTGTTCTTCACGGTCAGGATCAACCCGATCGCCAACCCCGACATCGGCTCGGGCAAGCTCGACGGCGAGGGCATTCCTCCGGATTTCTTCGCCGACGCCGACGTCCGGCGCGGTTTTTCGTACGCCTTCGACTACGACGCGATCATGCGCGACACCTTCAAGGGCACGGCCGCGCGCGCCCTCGGCCCGATCCCGCCGAGCGTCCCCGGCCACGACCCGAAGCAGCCGCATTACGTCCACGACCTGAAGAAGGCCGAGGCGCACCTGCGCAAGGCGCACGGCGGCCGCGTCTGGGAGAAGGGCTTCCGCTTCACGCTCACCTACAACACCGGCTCCGAGAACCGCGAGGCGGCGGCGCAGATCCTCAAGAAGAACATCGAGCGGCTTAACCCGAAGTTCCGCGTCGACCTGCGCGGCGTGGACTGGGCGAGCTTCCTCGACAAGGCCCAGCGCCGGCTGATGCCGCTGTTCGCGCGCGGCTGGCTCGCGGACTATCCCGACGCGCACAACTTCATCTACGCCTTCTACCACTCCGCGGGACGCTATCCGTCGGCGCAGGGCTACGCCAGCCCGGAGCTCGACTCGATGATCGAGAAGGCCGCCGGCGAGCCGTCTCCCGCCAGGCGCGCCGCGCTGTATAAGAAGATCCTGGCCAAGGGCTTCGATGAGGCGCCCGCGATCTTCACCGTGCATCCCGCCGGCGTCTACGGCACGAGGGCCTGGGTGAAGGGCTTCGTCGACAACCCCGTGAACCTCGGAATCTACTACTACCCGATCGAGA
>JAMPYD010000444.1 GCA_023700845.1 Elusimicrobiota bacterium
GCGCCGCGGCGCGGCGCCTGGCCCAGCGGACCGGCGCGCGCCTCGTGGAGACCGAGCTTCCCTTCGGGCTTCCCAAGAGCGTCCGCTTCATGCGCGACGTCGGCGCCGCCGCGGGCAAGGACCGGGAGGCCGAGGCCTTCGTCGACGCGGAGCTGTCCCGGGCGGTGCCGCGCCTGAAGTGGATCATCCCCCAGTATTTCCTCAACCGCAGCACGGGCTTCATGGGCGACCCCCATCTCCTGGGGGGCTTCCGCGACATCGCCGACGACCTCGGCATGAAGGTCGAGGGCGCGATCGTCCGCGGGCGCAGCGCCCACGGCGCGGGCGCGGGCGGCGCCAAGGCGCTGTACGAGCCGCCGGCCATGTCCGACGAGGTCCGGGCGTTCATGGAGCGCCCGCTCGACCTGTTCGTCTCGACCTGGTGCGAGCACGAATGGCCGATGCTCAAGTCCCCGACGATGGAATTCGGCTTCCCCAGCTACCGCCATCACGCGCTCTCCGACCGTCCCTTCCTGGGCTTCAACGGATTCCTGGCCTTCGCGGAGAGGATGGCCGACGAGCTGACCCGCCCGCGCCGGAAGGCCTATGGTTGACGCCGGGGCGGCGCGCCGGATCGCCCTCTACGCCGGCGTGCTGGCGGCGGCCCTCGCCGCGCTGCTGTGGAACGCCCCGTCGGACGTCCCGTTCCATCCGGACATCGTCCGGGAGCTGCTCATCGCGCGCAACGGCCTGGCCGACCCGGGCGCGAGCCTCGGGTGCCCGTCGTCGACGGTCTTCTTCCACGGCTTCGCCTGGGACCGCTTCCTGATCGCGATGCAGCAGGCCGGCATTTCCGTCGCGCGCCTGCCCGTGCTGATCGGCGCGCTGCACGCCGCGGGGCTGCTCCTGTTTTTCCGCGTGGTCATGAAGGAGACGGACGCGTGGACCGGGGCGCTCGCGGCCGCGGCCCTGGGGCTGGCTTCCTCCGCGGGCCTGTTCGACCGGATCCGCCACGTGACCATGGTCCCGCCGCTCGTGTGCCTTCTGCTGTACGCCCTGCACCGCGCCTGCGCCCCCGGCGCCCGCCGCCCGTACGCCTGGTTCGCCCTGTGCGGCGCGCTGTTCTCCCTCGGGACGCAATGGCATCTGGAGCTGTTCCTGTTTTTCCCGGGCCTGGCCCTCGTCCTGCTCTCTCTGCGCCCGCGCGCCTGGGCCGTGCCGGCGTTCGCCGCGCTGACCTTACTTCCCTGGCTGATCGTGTCGCGGGACAGCGCCGCGGCGAATTGGCGTCTCCTGCTGGACGCGCCGTGGAGGACCTACGGGGGAGAGCCGTCCGGGCCGCTGCTCCTCCGCCTGGCGCCGATGGCGGCCGCGCTCGCCTTCCTTCCCTTGTTTTGGGGAGAGCGAAGCCCCTTTCGCCGCTCCGCGTTCTACCGCCTGATCGCCGGGGCCGCGGCGTCCTACGGCGTCTGCCTCGCCGTCGTGTTCCTCTTCCATTTCTTCGACGCGCAGTATTTGCCTCCGCTGCTGCCGCCGCTGATCCTCATGGCGGCCAAAGCGGTCCGGCCGGCGCTGCGCTGGTCGATCCCGCTCCTTTTGCTGGGGTACGCGAACGCGGGCGTCCGGCGCCGGGCGCCCGACGCCGTGAAGGCGCCGCTGACCTTGGGCGAGATCGAGAGAATCTCGGCGGAGCTGGGCCGTCGGGGGCTCGGTCACGACGAGATGTACCGCCTGCTCTCCTCGGGGCAGGCGCTGCAGTCCCACTTCCAGTCCGGGATGTGGCTGTACGCGCCGTGCCTGCGGGACGAGCGCGTGATCGGGGACGGCGGGGGGACGGACCGGCGCGTGCTGGCGGCGGCCGTGCCCCGGGGATTCGCCGCGCCCGAGGGCGGAACCGTGCTGCCCGGGGCCTCGCGGGATTTGCTGCTCGTGCCGTACGAGCCGTGGGTGGACTTGTCCCGGTTCGCCGCGGCGGACGGCGCCGCGAGGACTTTGTCCTTCGAGAATCCGGGCCACGGTCAGGCGCGCTGCCTGGACGTGAACCTGCCGTACGCCGCCCGCGGCGCCGCGCGGCCCCGGGACGGCGCCGCGCTGACCTTCCCGGTCCGCGTGCCGGCCTCGGGGGAGAGCCGCGTGCTGCACCTGCCCGAGCTCGCCGCGCAGGGGCAGCCGATGCCCGGCTGCGCCGCGACGATCGCCGGGGTGGAGGGCGTGGAGGCGAAGGTTTCTCCGGGCGCGCGCCGGCTCGAGCTGAGGCCGACGGGACGCGCGCAGCGGGGAACGGTCACCGTCGAATGGCCGGTGAACGACCCGCGCTGCTTCGCCGACGGATTCGTCTTCTATCCGATGCCGATGGCGGAGATGACCGAAAGCCTGTACGCGCGGCTGGGGCCCTTCCTGGATTGATATGAGAGCCTCCTGGGAGACGTGCCTCGAGCGCGGACGCGCCGAGGAAAAAAAGGGACGCATGGAGCGGGCCGAGCGGGCCTACCGCGAGGCCCTGCGCGCCAACCCGAATTTCGATTCGCTGGAGCGGGAGCTCGCCCGCTTCCTCGAGAGCCGCGGCCGGCCGGAGGAGTCCGAGTCCCACCTGCGGCGCGCGATGGCGCTGGGCTGGCCGCGCGACGAGGGCGAGGCGGCGCTGGCCCGCCTGCGCGAGAAATCCTCGGCGCCGGCCCTGATCGCGGACGGAAAATTCGAGGAAGCCGCGCGGGCCTTGGCGGAGGCGGCGCCCGGGGCGGCGGACGCCCTGTGCCCCAAGGTGTTCTCGGCTCTGCTGTGCGCGGGCCGATACC
>JAMPYD010000445.1 GCA_023700845.1 Elusimicrobiota bacterium
CGCCCGGAGGCGGCTTGGGAGTTCCTCAACCTCGTCATCGCGGGCCGGGGCGCGCTCGAGCCCGCCGCGGCCTGGGCGCGCGTCGCGGGAGGCAAATGATCGAAACGCCGATTATCTTCGAGGACGACCGCATCGTCGCCGTGAACAAGCCCGTCGGCCTGCCCACGATCCCCGGGCGCGGCGAGATCGGCGTCGCGGTCAACGTCGAGATCGAGCGGCGCCTGCGCAAGAAGATCTTCACCGTGCACCGCCTCGACCTCGACGCGAGCGGCCTGCTCGTGTTCGCCAAGGACGCGGAGACCCACCGCCTGCTCTCCATGGAGTTCGAGGAGCGCCGCGCGAAGAAGGAGTACCTGGTCGCCGTCATCGGGACGATGTCCGGGAGCGGGGAGATCGACAAGCCCCTGCGCGAGTTCAGCTCCGGCCGGGTGGCGCCCGCGCCGGACGGCAAGCGCGCCGTCACGCGCTGGCGCGTCGAGCGCCCTCTCGGCGGCGCGACCTTGCTGCGCGTCGAGACTTTGACCGGACGCAAGCATCAGATCCGGGCCCACTTCAGCTCCGAGGGGCACCCGGTCCTGGGCGACCCCCGCTACGGCCCGCCGCCGCGCCCGATCGGGGGGGCCAAGCGCCTCATGCTCCACGCCTGGACCTTGCACCTCGACCTGGGCTACGACCTCAAGGCCGAGCCCGGCCCCGACTTCGAGGCGGTCCTCGCCTCCCGCCGCGGCTGACGCTCAGCCGAGGAGGAGCCAGGTCGCGAGCGTGAAGTAGAACGCGTTGCTGAGCAGGTCGGTGGTCGTCGACGTCATCGGCCCCGCCGCGGTGGCCGGGTCGACCTTGAAGCGGCGCAGGACGAGCGGCGCGACCGCCGCGAGCCCCGACGACACCGACATCGAGAGGGCCATCGAGACGCCGACGACGGCGCCGAACCTCCAGCCGTGGCGGGCGTGGTAGAGGACGCCCGCGAGCAGACCGACCGCCACGCCGTAGAACAGGCCGAGAAGGGTTCCGACCGCGAGCTCCCGCCGGACGGTCGAGCCCTGATCCTCGTCGCCGATCTCTCCGGTCGCGAGGCCGCGCACGACGATCGTCGCCGTCTGCGAGCCGACGTTGCCGCCCATGCCGGCGATCATCGGCGAGAAGCTCGCGAGCGCGATGATGTGCGCGAGCGTCGCCTCGAAGCGGGTCACGATCAGCGAGACGCAGACGCCGCCGAGGCAGGTGATCGCCAGCCAGGGCAGGCGCAGCATCGCCCCGCGGAAGCTCGAGCGCAGGCCGACCTCGCGCGCGTAGCCGGCCATCTTGGCGAAGTCCTCTTCCGTCTCCTCGCGGGCGATCGCGAAGATGTCCCGGTAGACCACGACGCCGAGCAGCGCCTCGTCGCGGTCCACGACCGGCGCGCTCTTGAGCTTGTACTTCGTGAAGAGCTTGACCGCCTCCTCCTGGTCGAGCTCGGGCGTCAGGGTCCGGGGCGCGGGGTCCATGAGGTCGCGCACGAGCATGTCGTTGGGCGCGACGACGAGCGACTTGAGGCCGACGACGCCGCGCAGGCGGCTCTTCGAGTCGATCACCATCAAGGTGTCGAGGTGCGTCTCCTCGATGCGGCGCAGGCGCGTGCTGTGCTGGATGCGCTCGACCGCGGCCTTCGTCGTCCATTTCTCGTCGAGCGTCACGTAGCGCCCGCGCATCAGCGCGCCGACGGACTCGGGGGGATACTTCAGGTACTGCTGGACGCATTCCTGCCCGCCCTTCTTCATGATCGCGTTGAACTGGCGCACGAGGGGCTGGGGGAGATCGCGCATCATGCGGCTCGTCGCGGACGGATCGAGGTCGCTGAGCAGCTCCTGCGCGTCCTGGCGCTGGAGGCTGCCGACGAGCGCGGCCTGCTGCTCGCTCTCGAGCTCCTCGAACACCTGCATCGCCTTCTGCCGCGTGCTGAGGCGGAAGATCGCGACGCGCTCGTCGGCGTCGAAGTGCTCCCAGGCGTCGGCGAGGTCGATCGGGCTGAGCTCCTTGATCAAGGTGCGCGCGGACACGAAGTCCCGGCCCTCGAGAAGCTCCTTCAGGTCGGCCAGATAGATCTGCAGCGTCTTCACTCATAAATCCTAACAAAAGCGGCGTCGCGCCGCACCCCATGACAATATCTATCAGATTAGCTATTGACAAATATCAGCTAAGCTGATATATACACGGAGCTTGCCGCGCCAGACGTTCCCCGGAGGTCATGCCGATGATCGCCAAGGACCTGATGCCCTGGATGTTCGTGAAGAGAACCGCGACCTGGACGCCCTACGTCAAGATCCGCTCGGAGGCCCCGCGCCACGAGCCGTCTCTCGGCGCGCGCCCGCGCAAGCTCAGAAGGCCCCCTCGTGGGTAGGCTCTACCGCCCGGTCAAGCGCACGACCGCGACCCCGGTCTACACGATCGGGGCCGCGTCGCGCCTGACGGGCATCCCGATCTGGACCTTGCGCTGGATCGAGCGCCACGGCCTGCTGCGCCCCTCCCGCACCCGCGGGCGCCAGCGCCTGTACAACGACTTCGACCTCAACCGCCTGCGCGACATTCGCGGCTGGATGGAGAAGAAGGTCAACCTCGCGGGTATCCGCGTCATCCTCAGCCTCCGGGCGTAACGGCGAACGGCGACGCGGGGACGGCCGCGGACCGATGTCCTTCGGGGACGCGCGGCATTGAGCCGCGCTCGGGGTAGACGCGGCAACGACGACCATGGCCGCGTCAACCCCACGCCCCTCAGGACATCGGTCC
>JAMPYD010000446.1 GCA_023700845.1 Elusimicrobiota bacterium
ATGACTGACACCACCTAAGATTTGAGGACCAAAGTCTTTTGTTCGGTGAAATCGTCCATGGTGTAGCGGACGCCCTCGCGGCCGAGGCCGGAGTCTTTCATGCCGCCGTAGGGCATGGCGTCGGAACGGAAGGTCGGGATGTCGTTGACGATGAGGCCGCCGACGGGCAGGCGGTCGAAGGCGCGCTGGACGAAGGCGAGGTCGTTGGTGAAGATGCCGGCCTGGAGGCCGAAGCGGGTGGCGGCCATGCGCTCGAGGGCCTCCTCGCGGCTGTCCACCGCGTCCAAGGTCGCGACGGGGCCGAAGGCCTCCTCGCAGGAGAGGCGGCAGTCGGCGGGCACGCCTTCCAGGAGGGACGGCGGTATGACCAGGCCCTGGCGGGGGCCGCCGGTCCAGAGCTTGGCGCCCTTGGCGACGGCCTCCTTGAGCCACTCCTCGACGCGGAGGGCGGTCTTCTCGTCGATCAGCGGGCCGATGTCGGTCTTCTCGTCCATCGGGTCGCCGATGACGAGGAGCTTGATGTTCTCGACGAGCAGGCGGCGGAACTCGGCGTGGACTTCCTTTTCCACGAAGATGCGCTGCACCGAGATGCAAACCTGGCCGGAGTAGTAGAAGGCCCCCCACGCGCAGCGCGCGGCGGCCCAGGGGAGATCGGCGTCCTTGCCGACGAACACCGCGGCGTTGCCGCCGAGCTCGAGGCAGGCGTGGGCCTTCACGGCCAGGGACTTCAGCTTCCAGCCCACGGGGACCGAGCCGGTGAAGGAGAAGACCCGGAAGCGCTCGTCGCGGACGAGGGCCTCGGCGGCGGGCAGCGGGCCGCCGACGACGATGGCGGCCTCGGCGGGCCAGCCGGCGTCGACGAGCAGGCCGATGAGCTTCTCCGCCGTCTTGGGGCAGCGCGGGTCGGGCTTGAGCACGAAGGGCAGGCCGACGGCGACGGCCGGGGCCACCTTGTGCGCGACGAGGTTCAGGGGGAAGTTGAACGGCGTGATGAACATGGCCGGGCCGCGCGGCACGCGCTTGACGATCGCATAGCGCCCCTCGGAGCCCGCGTCGAGGTCGAGCGGGAGGTATTCCCCCACGTGGCGTCTTGATTCCTCGCCGGCCCAGCGCAAGGTGAAGACGGCGCGGCCGACCTCGCGGCGGGCTTCTTTCAGGGGCTTGCCGACCTCGGCGCAGATCAGCCGGGCGAAGTCCTCGGCCTGGGCCTCGAGCGCCTCGGAGGCCTTGATCAGAATCTTGGCGCGGGCGTGGGCCGGCAAAGCCGCCTTGCCCGCCGCGGCGGCGCAGCGGGCGGCGACGGCGGCCGCGGACTTCTCGTCGGTCAGTTCAACTCGAACCATGTCAGCCATGTTTTTATGTTCCTGAAGTCCCTCGCCAGATGATCCGGCTTCGAATCCTTGAGCGCCTTCCAGTCGGCGTAGCCGGTGCCGACGCCCACGGTCTTGTAGCCCGCCTTGCGGCCCGCGAACACGTCGAACGGGGTGTCGCCGATCACATATACATCATTCGCCGTGAAGGAGGCGTGAGCTAAAGTCTTGGCGCGCATGACGGCCTTTTTCAGCAGCGCGTGGCGATGAAAGGCGTCGGAGCCGTAGCCGCCGAACAGGAAATAGGAGTTGAAGCCCGAGGGCTCGAGCTTGATGCGGGCGCCCTTCTCCATGTTGCCGGTGCCCAGGCCGAGGAGGACGCGCTTGTCGCGGCTCAGGCGTTTGAGGAGCACCTTGAGGCCGGGCGGGACATGATAGGTCCGGCGGCGGATCGCGGACTTCACGTAATACGGCAAAAAATGGAGGTACTCCTGATGGAGCCGTTCGACGGCCGCGGGGGTGGGCTTTTTTCCCGTGGCGAATCGATAGGTTTGGGCGAAATTATAGAGGTCGGTCCGCCCCGCCAAGGACAGCTCCGAGCACGCGTTCTTCACGCCGTAAAGCTCGAACGCGGCGCGATTGAGCGCTTTTCGGCCCGCGCCTCCGCCGCGGATCAGAGTCCCGTCGATGTCGAAGAGCAGGACCTTCAACTCGCCTTCCAGACGACCTCGCCCCGCTTCATGACCCAGCGGGTCTTGGGCGCGCCGAACCAGTAGGCGAGCTCGCGATGATCCTCGGCGTCGAAGCAGGCGATGTCGGCGGCCTTGCCCGCCTCGAGCGAGCCGTGCGTCGCCCCGAGGCCGAGCGCGTGCGCGCCGTTGATCGTGGCCGAGACCAGAGCCTCCGCCGGGCTCATCTTCATCTGCGTGCAGGCGATCGAGACGATCATGCGCATGTCGTGGCACGGGCAGGTTCCCGGGTTGAAGTCGGTGGCGAGCGCCACGGCCGCGCCGAGGTCGAGCAGGCGCCGCGCGGGCGGGTAGGGCTTGCCGAGGAAGTAGTTCGAGCCGGGCACGAGGCAGGCGACGGTGCCGGAGGCCGAGAGCGCGGGGATGTCCTCCTCCGTCACGCAGTCGAGATGGTCGGCGGTGACGGCGCCGAGCTTGAGGGCGGCGTCGAGGCTGCCCATGCGCGAGAGCTGCTCGGCGTGCACCTTGAGCTTGAGGCCGGCCTTCGCGCCGGCCCCGGCGATTTTACGGAGATCGTCCAGGTCGAAGTAGCCCTGCTCGCAGAACAGGTCCACGAAGGCCGCGAGCTTCTCCTCGGCGACGCGGGGGATCATCGACGCGCAGACGCGGTCGACGAACTCGGCCTTGCGGCCCTTGAACTCGGGCGGGACGGCGTGCGCGCCCAGAAAGGTCGGCACGATCTCCAGCGGACCTCGCGCGGA
>JAMPYD010000447.1 GCA_023700845.1 Elusimicrobiota bacterium
CGGCCGCCTCGAGGGCGTGCGCGACGCGTCGGCGGCCGTCCCGATCCACGCGGAGGTCGCGCGGGAGCATCCCGACACGCCCGAGGGCCGGCAGTCCCTCGACGCCCTGTCGCGCATGGCGGCGGGCGACGAGAACGCCCAGGGCGGCGAAGCCGCTCAGCTCGCCCGCGCCGCGCTCGAGGAGCTCCACCACGACGATCCGAAGCATCCCGGCAAGCTCGCCGCGCTCGGCATGGCGTTCTTCGCGCGCGGCGACTTCGCCCTCGCCCACGCCGTCGCCTCGGAAGCGCTCGCCAAGAACCCGGACCAGGCGGGCGCGGCGCAGATCCTGGGCGCGCTGGCGCTCCAGCAGAAGGACATGGACGGCGCGCTGCGCTGGCTCTCCGCGTCCTGGGACCGCAACCCCGACGACCTGTACAGCGCCTCGAAGCTGGCGCAGATCTACGACAAGCGGCGCGCCGACGCCGAGAGCGCCCTCCCGTTCTACCTGGCCCTCCACCGGCAGAACCCCGACTTCATCGACGCCGACGAGCCCGTCGAGCGCCGCATCCGGGAGACGCTGGACGCGCGCCGCGAGTCCCTGCTCAAGCACGCGCCGGTCGAAGGGCTCGGCGGCCGCTTCGCCCTCGACGACGCGTCCCTGCGCGCCGAGGCCTGCCTGCGCGCCGCCGCGTTCAAGGATCCGCGCTGGATCGACCGCCTGAGCGAGCTTCTCGACGACGACGCCGAGATCGTCCGGCGCAACGCCGACTACGCGCTGTTCGAGATCGGCAAGAAGGAGCTCGAGGCGCTGCACGCGCGCCGCGACCTCTGGCTGGCCAGCGACAAGCCGCTCGTGCGCATCCGCGCGCTCAACCTGTTCGCCGACCTCGACGGGAAGAACGCGCTGCCCGCCCTGGCGGCCGCGCTGCGCGACCCCAATCCCGCCGTCCGCGCCTTCGCCAAGGTCATGGTCCTCGATCATTACTTCGCGGAGCTTCCCGAGGCCGCCAAGCTCCGCGCGAGCTACCTCGCCGCGGAACGCGACCCCGAAGCCCTGTCGCTGCTGGCGCGCTTCCCCGCGCGATGACCTTCGTCGACACGCACGCGCACCTGGGCGACGCCCAGTTCGACGCCGACCGCGACGCCGTGTTCGAGCGCGCGGCCGCGGCCGGCGTGACCCGGATCGTCGAGATCGCGGACCATCCCGACGAGTGGGGGCGCGCCGTCGCCATCGCGCGCGCGCGCCCCGCCGCCGCGCGCTGCACCTTGGGGCTGCATCCTTACTACGCGAATCTCTTCGACGACGGCTTCCTGCCCCGACTTCGCGCCGCGCTCGACGCGGCTCCGGAGGCCGTCGCCATCGGCGAGATCGGCCTCGACTACGCGCGGGCCGAGGTCCCGCACGACGTTCAGCGGCGCGCCTTCGAGGCGATCGCCGCCGCGGCGAAATCCTGGGACGTGCCGGTCGTCGTGCACTGCCGCGACGCCTTCCCCGACCTCCTCCCGATCCTCGAGAAGGTGTACGGCGGCGAGTCGTCCGGCCGGTTCCGGGGCGTCGTCCACTGCTTCACCGGCACGCCCGAGCAGGCTGAGGCGTGCTTAACGCTCGGCTTCGCCCTCGGCGCCGACGGCCCGGTGACGTACAAGAAAAACGACGCCCTGCGCGAGGCCTTCCGCCGCGCGGGCCCGGACGCGACCGTCCTCGAGACCGACTCCCCCTATCTCCCGCCGCAGAGCATCCGCGGCAAGCGCAACGAGCCCGCGGCCGTCCTCGAGATCGCGGCCAAGCTCGCCGAGGTCTGGGGCGTTCCTCTCGATGAGGCCGCCCGGCGCACGAGCGCCGCCGCCGCCGCGCTGTACCGCTGGCCGTGATACGTCCGCTGGAGGAAGGCGAATTCCCCGAGGCGGGCGCGCTCGCCGCCGCGGCTTTCCGCGAGGACCCCGGCTTCGCGTACATCCTGCCCGACGACGCCCTTCGCCGCTTCCGGCTGCCGTCTTTGCTCGAGACGCTGCTGCGCGCCGACGCCCTGGCGGGCGGCCGGGTGTCGGGCGCCTTCGACGACGGCGCGCTGGTCGGCGTGTCCTCCGTGATGCCGGCGGGCCGCGAGAACCCGGGCATCCCGGAGTGGATCAGGCACCTGCCGTCGCTGGCGTGGATCCTGGTCCGTCCAGCGGCCCTGCTGCGCGGGCTCGCCCTGATCCGCTCGGTCGAGGCGCGCCGCGGCGAGGACTGCGATTATCTCCACCTGCTGTGCGTTCACCCGGCGGCGCAAGGGCGCGGGATCGGCGCCGCGCTGATCAACGACGCCGTCAAGAATGCCCGCCGCTCGCTTTACCTGGAGACCTTCGCCGAGTCCAACCGCGCCTGGTACGAGTCGCGCGGCTTCAAGCTCCAGCTGGAGGTGCGCTCCCCGGTCCGCCCCGCCTTCTGGACCATGCGCCGAGGCTGAGGGACTTATGCAACAACGGGATGCCAGGCACCGATATCAGATATTGGAGATGAAGACGTTCTTGACCTCGGAGTAGAGGTCGAGCGCCTTGAGGCCGAGCTCGCGGCCGAGGCCGGAGCCTTTGAAGCCGCCGAACGGGGCCTCGAGGTGGACGCTCGAGCTGGTGTTCACCGAGATGACGCCGCTCTGCACCGCGCGCGTCACGCGCAGGACCCGGCCGACGTCGCGGGTCCACACGCTCGCCGACAGGCCGTAGGCCGAGTCGTTGGCCAGCGCGATCGCCTCGTTCTCGTCCTTGAACGGGATCACCGCCGCGAC
>JAMPYD010000023.1 GCA_023700845.1 Elusimicrobiota bacterium
AAGCTGCGGGTCCAGGTTCGATTCCTGGCGGGCGCACCACTTTTCCGAGAGACGGACTTCGTTCGGAGGCAGCATGAGGCTCGCACTTCTCCCGGTCTGCGCCGCGGCTCTCTTTTCCCTGACGGGCTGCTCGGGTAATCCGATCATGGCCGGACCTCCGGGCGCGCTCCTGTCCCAGCCCCAGCCCGACCCCCGGGCCTTCGAGGCGTTCGAGAGCGGTCCGAACGAGCCCGCGTTCTGCGTGGCCAGCGTCGTGGGCCCGGAGTCGACGGGTGACTGGGAAGAGAGCGTGCTGGCCGAGCTGAGGTTCCGAGACCTGCGGCCGCGATCGCAGGACCGTTCCGGCTGCGCCGTGCTCCTCCATCTCGGACATGACGGCTACGGCACCTTCGCGACCCATTCGATCAAGGCGTACTCCGCCTTCAACGGCGAACAGCTTTGGGTGGCGCGCGGCAAAGGGACTTTGGGCGCAGGGATTCTGCCCGCGTTGGGCAGGGCCCTGAAGCTTGCCTTCCAGCCGGGACGGCCGGCCTTCCAGCGGCTGGCGGAGAGCAAGTCCAAAGCCCCGTCCCCCGTCGCCGCGGCGCCCGCCTCCCCGGCGCCCGTCCCGGAGCTCGTCTCCGATGTCGACGAGCCCCCTTCCATCGCGGCGCCCAAGATCAAGGGCCACGCCGTCATCATCGGCGTCTCGCGCTACCGGCAGGCGCTGCCGCGCGCCGACTTCGCCGACCGCGACGCCCGGACCATGGCCCGCTACGCCAAGGCCGTCCTCGGCTATCCCGACGAGAACGTGGCCTTGCTCGTCGACGACGCCGCGTCGCGCGGCGACTTCGAGAAATACCTCGAGCGCTGGCTCGCCAACCGCGTCGAGGCCGACGACGAGGTGTTCGTCTACTACTCCGGCCACGGCGCGCCCAAGCCCGGCACCGGCGACGCCTTCCTGGTCCCGTTCGACGGCGACCCGACCTATCTCGACGAGACCGCCTACTCCCTCAAGCGCCTGTACGCCGCGCTGGCCAAGCTGCCGGCGAAGAAGATCACCGTGGCACTCGACTCCTGCTTCAGCGGCGCGGGAGGCCGCTCGGTCATCGCGCAGGGGACGCGCCCGTTGGTCGCCGTCGTGACGGACCCGGTCCCGGACCGGATCACCGTGATCTCCGCCGGCGCGACGGAGCAGGTCAGCAATTCCATCCCGGCCCAAGGCCACGGCCTGTTCACCTACTACTTCCTCAAGGGCCTGCAGGAAAACGGCGCCGACTTCCGGAAGGCCTTCGACTCCCTCAAGCCCCAGGTCGCCAAGGCCGCGCGCCGCGACAACAACTCCGAGCAAGAGCCGCAATGGCGGCAAGGCCGCTGACCTTCGTCCTCCCCTGGCGCTGACGCCGCTCCGGGGTTATACTCGGGTCGTGCCCCTCATCCGTCGAGCGCTCCCCCTCCTGCTCGCCGCGGCCCTCTCCGCCTCGGCCCGCGCCGGCGTCGTGGCCCCCGCCGGGCCCGTGTTCGCCGCCCCCGCCGGCGCCTGGTCGGGTCCCCTCGCCACG
The DNA here is from genome assembly GCA_023700845.1 of Elusimicrobiota bacterium. Lineage (GTDB taxonomy): Bacteria > Elusimicrobiota > Elusimicrobia > UBA1565 > UBA9628 > GWA2-66-18. Next base: position 1,542 of record JAMPYD010000023.1, read on the forward strand.
ATCTTCACCGACCCCTCTCTCTCCGCGCTCCTTCCGCCCTCGCTCGGCGCCTCGCCGTCGCTGACGCCCAACGACCTGCGCGCCACCGCTCCTCTCATCCAGTCGCTCCAGCTCGCCCTATCCGTGACGCCCGAGGCCTTCCTCGCCATGCCCGCCGCCGAGCGCAAGGGCGCCATCGAGCTCGCCGCCGAGGACGCCAAGGAGGCGGTCCGCGCCAAGGCCTACGAGCTCTCCGAGACCGCGCGCCAGCTCTCCCGTCCCGGCCGGCCGATGGACCGCGAGGGCCGCGTCGAGCTGTACGCTGCCGTCTCCAAGCTCATGGAGATGCGCGAGTTCTACGGCCCCTGGCTCGACGAGGGCGGCAAGGCCGCCGTGGAAGAAGGCTACACGCTCGCCTCGCGCACGGCCTGGGAGGTTCGCACCTTCCTCCTCCAGCGCGACGCCGGCCCCGCCGTCGAGAGAACCGCCCGGCCCGAGGCCCGTCCCGCCCGCCCCGAGCCCGCCAAGCCGGCCTACGTCCTCGATCCCTCGGGCACCGCGATCAAGCTGCGCGCGGACATGGAGAACAACAAGAGCGGCTGGGGGCAGAGCGACCTCGACACCTTGTACACCGGCTACGGCTTCGTCCTGCGTCAGGGCGGCAAGCACCGCATGTACTACCACCCTGTATTCCCCGAGCTGCACGCGAGCGTCTCGCGCCAGAACGACCTTCCTCCCGGCTACGCCCACAGCGCGATGAAGCTCCTCGTCGAGCTCGAGCGCCTCACCGCCGAGCAGACCAAGACCGCAGCCGCCCCCGCGACGGGCCCGCCCGCGACCTTGGATCTCGCTGAGCTTTCGATCCTCCTCTCCCAACCCAAGGAACGCCCGGTCCGGGCCGAACCGGTCGCCTCGACCTCCCGTTCGCGCGCCCCGCCCGCCGTACCCGCGCGCGTCGCCGCGAAGACCGTGCCCGAGCAGTCCCTCCCCGACCGGCCTGCTCCGCCGCGCATCACCGCCCGCCTCGCGCCCGCCGAGCCGAAGGTCGCCGAGCCCAAGCCCGAGCCGCCGGCCGTCGAGGCCGCGCCGCAGAAGCCGAAGGGGCTCATCGAGAGGCTCATGAGCTCTTGGGGGCGATTCAACAACAAGTCGAATTAGTCCGAAGTGTTGGGCATCCAAGCCAGTCATCGCGCCAAACCTTCCTGCCGGCTATCCATAATATGATTGGCTTTCGTCAGCCCTTAACGAGAGGAAAATTCCTTTATGAACAAAATGGCTTTGGCTTTCTCATTCGCATTTTCAATCTCCCCTCTGACAACACTGCTAGGCCAGTCAAACGCCTGGGGCAATCAAAGCGATGAGATTCTCGAGGCTTCCGTCTCTGGAAACTATGCGCGGGCCATTGAAATGACGCAACCCGCGGCGCTGAAAGGCGATTTCGTGGCCCAATATATAAACGCTCGTATTTACGAAGAAGGAAGAGGGGTCGCGCAAGACAAGGCCGAAGCTCAAAGATGGTTCCAGAAGACGCTCATTCAGGTTAAACCGGCTGCGGAGAACGGCGATCCCCGCGCGCAATACGTGCTAGGCCGAATGTATGAGGGAGGCTGGGCCGTGCCCAAAGACCAGGCCCGGGCCGTGGCCTTATATCGCAAGTCGGCCGATCAGGGGTATTCCTGGGGCCAGAGCATGATCGGGGCGTGCTACCTGTCGGGCGAAGGAGTCGCGAAAGACGAGAAGGAAGCCGCCGTTTGGTATCGCAAGGCGGCAGCTCAGGGTAATACCTGGGCGCAAACCAATCTCGGGTATTTGTATGAAAACGGCCACGGCGTTTCCAAGGATTCGAAAGAAGCCGCTGCCTGGTACCGCAAGGCGGCCGACCAAGGCAACGCCTATGCGCAAAACAATCTCGGCAATATGTATCGGGGCGTCCAAGGCGTTTCCAAGGATGAAAAAGAGGCCGTCGCCTGGTATCGCAAGGCGGCCGACCAGGGCTATGCCGAAGGACAGCGCAATCTCGGGGTGATGCTTGAGCATGGCCTCGGCGTCACCAAGGATGCGAAAGAAGCCCTCGCCTGGTATCGCAATGCGGCCGACCAGGGCCATGCCGGCGGACAACTCAATCTCGGGTTGATGTATCAGCAGGGACAAGGGGTCGCTAAAGACGAGAAAGAAACTGTCGCCTGGATTCGCAAGGCCGCCGAACAGGGCGAGCCCATAGCGCAGTACGTCCTTGCCGGCTTCTATCAGAGGGGTGAGGGCGTTGCCAAAGATCAGAATGAGGCCGTCGCCTTATTGCGTAAGGCGGCGGAACAAGGCTATGCCCCCGCGCAACTCACCCTCGGTGTCACGTATCAGACCGGCAACGGGGTCTCCAAAGATGTGAAGGAGGCGGCCGCTTGGTATCGCAAATCCGCAGATCAGGGCAATGCCGTGGCGCAATTGTTCCTCGCGGATTTGTACAGGGACGGGGACGGAGTTCCGCAGGATGAGAAAGAGGCCTTCGCTTGGTACAGCAAAGCCGCCGCGCAGGGCAACTCTATGGCACAAAGAAACCTCGGTGATTTGTACGCGGAGGGTAAAGGTGTACGGGAGGATAAAAGCAAGGCCGTCGACTGGTATCGCAAGTCGGCTGCGCAGGGCGACGCCCTCGGTCAACTCAAGCTCGGCATATGCTACGAATTCGGCCAAGGCGTCAGAACGGATGAAGCCAATGCCATCGACTGGTATCAGAGGTCCGCGGCACAGGGGAATACAGTCGCCAAGGAGCGTCTGCGCAAACTGGGACATCCCTGGGCGGATGAGGCGACTGCGACAGCATCCCCTTCGGTCAGCAAGGATGATCTCCAGGAGATGATTCAGACCGCGCTCAAGAAAAACGCGGAGAGCGCTGCCCCCGCCGCGCCGAAGGCGATTTCCTCCGATGTGGACAAGCCGGCCTACACGACTCCTGAGAACGCCGACAACTTCGCCGTCGTCATCGGCGTGGAGAAGTACGCCGCCCTTCCCGCCGCGGATTTCGCCGAGCGCGACGCCGAAGCCGTGCGCGCGCATCTGCTGGCGTCGGGTTACCCGGCGCGCAACATTTACTTCCTCAGCGGTCAGCAGGCCACCCGGGGCAAAATCGCGCAGTCCGTCAACACGTGGCTGCCCGCTCGCGTCACCGCGGCTTCGAGCGTGTTCTTCTATTATTCGGGCCACGGTGCGCCTGATTCCAAGACCAGCCAGGCCTACCTCGTTCCCATGGACGGCGACCCCGAGGACCTCGACAGCACCGCCTATCCGATCAAGCTGCTGTACGAGAAACTCGGCAAGCTCAAGAGCAAGCAGGTCATCGTCGCGCTCGACTCTTGCTTCTCCGGGGCGGGTGGTCGCTCGGTCCTGGCCAAGGGAACGCGGCCCCTGGTCGCCAAGATCGACATGGGCGGCCTGCCAGACAACATGGTCGCGCTTACGGCCTCGGATAAGAGCCAGATATCCGGCACGATCGAAGAACAGGGTCACGGCGCGTTCACCTATTACCTGCTCAAGGGATTATCCGGTGGGGCCCAAAGCAACAACGGGCATGTGACGATGCAGGCGCTGTATAACTACCTGACTCCGAAGGTGCAGGACGCGGCCCGGATGCGCAACCGCGATCAGACGCCGCAGTTGTTGAACCCTAAGCAGGCTGGCGTCACGCTCCGGTAAGCGCGGCGAGCCCCACTGTTCACAGCACTCACTTTCGGCGAATGGCGAAAGCTGAGAGGGTAAAAAAAACACTTTCACAACATGGATGCCGGACGATAAAAGCTAGTCTTTTTCCCACGACAAAGGAGATCCCATGGCCAAATATGTCGACGGATACGTGATCCCGATCCCGAAAAAGAACCTAGCGGCATACCGCAAGATGGCCCGATGGGGTAAGAAGACCTGGCTCAAATACGGAGCCCTGGACTACAAAGAATGCGTGGGAGACGATCTCAGCCCCGCATTCGGCGCCTTATTCCCCCGCATGACGAAGCTAAGACCCGGCGAGACCGTCATTTTTTCCTATATCGTCTACAAATCCCGCGCGCATCGCGATCAAGTCAACGCCAAGGTCATGAAGGACCCCTCCATGACCACGGCGGCTCCCAAAAAGATGCCCTTCGATATGAAGCGGCTGGCCTTCGGCGGATTCAAAGTGCTCGTCGAGTCGTAAGCTGACGCGGCGGGCCGAAATGCTATGTTTTGCGCGTCCCCCCATCGAGGAGCCAATCATGAAGAAGCTGCTGATCGCCGTCGTCGTCCTCGGCCTGAGCGCCCCCGGCTTCGCGAAGAAGCCGGAAGGCAAGACCGAGACCGCCGCCGTGCCCAACGCGGAAGCCGCGTTCGCGCCGGCGGCCGCCGAGAAGAAGGAAGACAAGGCGGAGAAGAAGGCGGACAAGAAGGCCGAGATCGCGGAGAAGAAGGCCGCCAAGAAGGCGAAGCAGGCCGAGAAGAAGGCCGGCAAGGCCGCGAAGAAGGCCGAGAAGGCCCAGAACGAGACGAACCCGAAGGCCGACCCGCACGCCGGCCACTAGCTCCAGACCGTGAACGGGGCCCCGCGCCGGGTACGGCGCGGGGCCCTCGTTTCATGGACGAACGAATGAAATTCCTCAAGCTCCTGCTCGTCTCGATGGCCCTCGGCCACGTCGGCCGCCCCTTTTTCCTCACGGAGAACGCGGACAAGCTGGTCGCCGTCAGCTTCATGATCTGGCTGGTCATGACCGCGGTGGTGGAGACCGAGAAGGAGAAACCGATCCACCCCACGACGGCCCGCCTGCTCCGGCCCTTGCGGCATAAGTACGTCATGCCCGCCGCGATGCTCTACACCACGAGCTGGGTGTACGCCCACACGACGTTGAGCCGATTCGTCATCGACATCCTCGGCGGCTAGGACGGACGCGCTACTTCGGAGGGCGGGTGCCCGGGGCGCGGCCGAGGTGCTTGAAGATGAGGGCGGCCGCTGCCTTGAGCTTGTTCTCGTCGACGCCCGTGTCGGCGCCCGCGGCCTTGAACGCGGAGACGAGGGCCTCGGTCGAGACGTTGCCGGAGGCGCCCGGAGCGTAGGGACAGCCGCCCGCGCCGCCCGCCGAGGAGTCGAAGCCGGTGATGCCGAAGGTCTTCCACGCGACGATGGAGTTGGCGACCGCGCGGCCGAAGGTGTTGTGGAAATGCAAAAACACGCTGTCTTTAGGGACCGCTTTGCACAGGAGGAACAGCAGCTTGCGGACCTCGTCCGGCGAGGCCTTGCCGATGGTGTCGCCGATCGAGAACTCCTGCACGCCGATGCCCGACAGCATCTTCACGACCTCGACGACCTTCTCCGGCTTGACCTGCCCCTCGAACGGGCACCAGAAGGCGGTGGAGACATAGCCGCGGATGGGAAGCTTGGCCTGGCGCGAGCGCAGGACGACGGGACGGAAGCGCTCGATGGATTCAAGCACCGTTGCCTTTATGTTTTTCTGATTGAAGGTCTCCGAGGCGGCGGTGAACACCGAGACCTTGTCGACTTTACAGGCCAGCGCCAAATCGAGGCCTTTTTCGTTCGGCACCAACGCCGAGTAAATGACTCCCGGTTTGCGTTTAATACGCGCGAACACGATCTCCGAGTCCGCCATCTGCGGAACGGATTTGGGATTCACGAAGGCCCCGGCCTCGATCTCTTTAAGGCCGGTCTCAGATAAGGCGTCAACGAAGGCGACCTTCGCTTCGACGGAGAGCGGGCTCTTCTCGTTCTGCAGGCCGTCCCGCGGGCCGACCTCGACGAGGCGGGGCGCCGGGCGGACCGGCGGCTTTACCGGGTCCATTCGGGGGGCCGTTTTTCGAGGAAGGCGGCCAGGCCTTCCTGGCCCTCGGCGGAGGAGCGCAGGCGGACGAGGGTGTCGACCGTCATGCCGATCTGCTGGTGCAGGCCCAAGCGCTCGAGGCGCGGGAGCAGCGCCTTGGCGGCGCGGACGGCGTTGGGGCCGCACTTGAGGATGTTGGCCGCGATGGCGTCGGCCTTGGCGTAGAGCTCGGCGGCGGGGACGACCTCATGGGCGAGGCCCATGGCGACGGCTTCCTTGGCGCCGAACACCTCGGCGGTGAGGTAGTAGCGGCGGGCGTTCGCCGGGCCGATCTTCGGAAGGACCCAGGAGGAGATGACGGCGGGCATGATGCCCAGGCGGCACTCGGAGAAGGCCATCTTGGCGTCCTCGGCGAGCACCGAGATGTCGCAGGCCGCGAGCAGGCCCAGGCCGCCGCCGAAGATGTTGCCCTGGGCGGCGACGATGACGGGGACCGGGCATTCGTCGACGGCGGAGAGCATGTCGGCCAGCAGGCGCGCGTCTTTTTTGCCTTCTTCCGGAGAGAGCTTGCCGGCCTCTTTCATCCAGTTGATGTCGGCGCCGGCGCAGAAGTCCTTGCCCCCGCCGGTGACGATGACCGCGCGGACGGCGGGATTGGTCGAGATCTCCCGGAACACCAAGGTGAGGGAACGCAAGGTCTCCGCGTTCATCGCGTTGCGCTGCTCAGGGCGGGAGAGCGTGACCTTGGTGAGCGGGCCGGCGTGGACCTTCAGATGCTGGTATTCCATGTCACATCCTAAAGACGGGGCGGTGCAGCTCGCCGATGGGCGCGTGCGCCGCGGCGGCCAGGGCCATGGCGAGGACCTGGCGCGTGTCCGCCGGGGCGATGATGCCGTCGTCCCACAGGCGGGCGGTGCCGAAGTAGGGATGGCCCTCGGTCTCGTACTGGGCGCGGATCGGGGCCTGGATCTTAGCCTCGTCCTCGGGGCTGAGGTCCTGCTTGGTGCGCTTGAGCTGCTCGCGCTTGATGATGGTCATGACCGTGGCGGCCTGATCGGCGCCCATGACGGAGACACGCGCATTCGGCCATGTGAACAAGAAACGAGCGCCGTACGCGCGCCCGCACATGGCGTAGTTGCCGGCGCCGTTGGAGGAGCCGACGATGACGGTGATCTTGGGGACGCGGGCCGTGGAGACGGCCTGGACGAGCTTGGCGCCGTGTTTGATGATGCCGGCTTGCTCGAAATCCTTGCCGACCATGAAGCCGGTGATGTTCTGAAGGAACAGCAACGGGATCTTTCGCTGATCGCAGAGCTCGATGAAATGAGCGCCTTTGAGCGCGGCTTCCGAGAACAGCACTCCACGATTGGCGAGGATGCCGACGGGACGGCCGTGGATCTTGGCGAAGCCGGTCGTCATGGTGAGACCGTAAAGAGACTTGAACTCGTGGAAGCGCGAGCCGTCGACCAGACGGGCGATGACTTCCTTGGGGTCGACCGGACGACGGAGGTCGCGGTTCACGAGACCATAAAGATCGTCGGCCGGATATCGCGGCGCCTCGCCTTCGCCCAGATCGAAAAGTGGAGCATTCAGATTGGCGACGATCGAACGGCAAATTTGCAATGCATGCTCATCGTTATCGGCCAGATGGTCGGTCACGCCGGAGGTGCGGCTGTGCATGTCCCCGCCGCCGAGCTCCTCGGCGGTGCTTTCCTCGCCGGTGGCGGCCTTGACCAAGGGCGGGCCGCCCAGGTAGATCGTCCCTTGATTCCTCACGATCACGCACTCGTCGGCCATGGCGGGCACGTAGGCGCCGCCGGCGGTGCACATGCCCATGACGATGGCGATCTGAGGGATGCCCATCGAGGACATGACGGCCTGGTTATAGAAGATCCGGCCGAAGTGCTCCTTGTCCGGGAAGACCTCGGCCTGCTTGGGAAGGAACACCCCGCCGGAGTCCACGAGGTACACGCAGGGCAGGCGGTTCTCGAGGGCTACTTCCTGGGCGCGCAGGTGCTTCTTGATGGTCTCGGCGTAGTAGGTGCCGCCCTTGACGGTGGCGTCGTTGGCGACGATGACGCACAAACGGCCGCTGATGACTCCTAGCCCTGATATCATGCCGGCGGCGGGCACTTCGTCGTCGTACAAGCCCATCGCCGCCAAAGCCGACAATTCCAGGAAGTAGGAGCCGTGATCGAGGAGGCGCTCGACGCGCTCGCGGGCGGTCAGCTTGCCGCGGGAGCGGTGCAGCTCGACGGCCTTGGCCGAGCCGCCGGCGCGGGCTTTCTCGAGGCGGGCGTGAAGGTCTTGAAGGAGGCCGTGATGATGCTGGCTGTTCGCCAGGAACTCGGAAGAGTCCCGGGCCGCCAGGGACTCTATAGGAGGGGTATCGGCGTCGATCATGGCCCGATGATACTATATGCCGCCCCTCCCGGTAAAAATTGGGTTAAGACTCGCGAAGTGACTGGCGTCATAGAAGGCCGGGGGGCATACTGGGGCATGGCCATCACGCCGGTGCCGTCCGCGACGCGCAAGGTCCACATCTACGAGATCTTGAATCGCACGCGCCTGGAAAGCCTGCTGATGCTGACCATGTCGGATTCCGCCGAGGCCGCCGTCCGCGTGCGCCGCGAGCCTCCCCCCGAGGCCGCCGGCTGGACCCTCAGCGACGACGTCGCCGTCGAGATCCTCGCCCAGCACATGAGCGAGGCGTCCGCCGAGCAGTTCCTGAAGATGCACCTCGACCACATGCAGCAGCGCACCTGGAAGTTCCGGATCTGGCGCGCTTAGCCCTGCAACCCTCGCGACCTCGCTCGACCGACTCGGTCCAGGACCGAGCCATGTTTATCTCAAGATAAACACGCGGCCGTTCAGCGGATGTCGGAGAGGCGGGCCCAGATGCGCGCGCCGTTGGGGCCGGCGCCGCGTTCGCGGACCTCGGAGAAGCACTTGCGCAGCAGGCGCTGGATGCCCGGGCCGCGCTCCTCGCCGCGGAAGGCCTCGACGCCGCGCGCGGCGCCGGTCTGGGCCAAGGCGCGGACGAGCTCGCTGCCGACGCCCCGCCGCTGGAAGTCGTCGCGCACGGCGACGTGCAGGTCGGCCTCGTTCTCCCCGTCGCGGGTGTGATAGCGGGCGACGCCCACGAGGCGCCGGCGGCGGCCCTCGCACAGGAAGGCGCCCAGGGCCATCGAGGTGCGGAAGTCGATGGCGACGAGCTCCTGGAACTGGGTTTCGGACAGCCGCGACAGCGGCGTGCCGAAGCGCAGGGCGGTGGTCTCCTCGGACTGGGCGTAGAACAGGTCCTTCATCGCCTTCTCGTCGGCGGGGCTCAGGGGCCGCACGACCAGGTCGAGCTCGCCGACCTTGCGGCGCGACTGCAGCTCGATGGGATAGGCGCCGTCCGGAGGCGGCAGGACGTGGCCCGCGTCCATCAGGCCGAGCTTCGCGGCCTCTTTAGCCAAATCGGCGCGGAAGCGCGGATGCGCGATCTGGATCAAGGAGACGGCGCGCTGGCGGATGGTCTTGGCCTTGAGGCTGGCGATGCCGTATTCGGTGACGACGTAGTCGATGTCGGCGCGCGAGGTGACCACGCCCGTGCCCGGGGAGAGCGTGCAGGCGATGCGCGAGACCGCCCCCCCTTTGGCCGTCGAGGGGAGCACGATGATGGACTTGCCGCCCTTGGAGGCGGTGGCGCCGCGCACGAAGTCCACCTGGCCGCCGACGCCGCTGTACAGGCGGCCGTTGAGAGAATCGGCGGCGACCTGGCCGGTGAGGTCCACGAGGAGAGCGGAGTTGATCGACACCATCTTCTGGTTGCTCGCGATGACGACCGGGTCGTTGACGTAGTCGCTGGGATGGAAGAGGAACGCGGGGTTGTCGGCCACCGCGTCGTAGAGGCGGCGGCTGCCCATGCAGAAGGACGTGACGACCGCGCCGGCGTGCAAGGTCTTCTTCTTGCCGTTGACGGCTCCGGAGTTGACGAGGTCGAGCACCCCGTCGGAGATCATCTCGGAGTGGACGCCGAGGTCCTTCTTGCCGGCGAGCGCGGCCAGCACGGCGTCCGGGATGGCGCCGATGCCGACCTGGATGGTCGAGCCGTCCTCGACGAGCTCGCGCACGTAGCGGCCGATCCACAGCGCCTCGGCCGTGGCCTCGCGGGACGGGAGCTCGAGGATGGGGCCTTCGCCGTCGACGAAGGCGTCGATGTCGGAGAGCAGGACGGTCGAGTCCCCCTCCGTCCAGGGCATGCTCGGGTTGACCAACGCGACGACGTAGGCGGCGTTCTCGACCGCGGACTTGACCACGTCCACGGAGACGCCGAGCGAGGCCCGGGCGCCGCGCGGGGGCGCGATCTGGACGAGCGCCACGTCGAGCGGAAGGTGCCCGGAGCGGAAGAGGCCCGGGACCTCGTGGAGGAAGCAGGGCGTGTAGTCGGCGAGGCCGGCGCCGACGGCCTCGCGCGTGTTCGCGCCGATGAACAGGGCGTTGTGGCGCACGTGGCCCTTGAACGAGGGGGCCGCGTAAGGCGCCTTGGCGAGGGTCATCAGGTGCATGACCTCGACGTCGGAGAGCGCCATCGCCCGGGAGGCGAGCGCCGCGACGAGGGCCTGCGGCACGGCGGCGCCGGAGCCGACGAGGACGCGCTGTCCGCTGCGCAGGGGAGCCAACGCTTGCGCCGCGGTGATGGTTTTCATTCGGTCGGACCTAGCGTCGTTTGGCGGCGTGAAGCTCGTGACGGACGGCGTTGACGGTGCGGCGGGAGACGGAGATGCCCCGCTCGAGCTTCAGGCGCTCGGCCAGGGCGGCGTCGGTGACGGCGCCGTTCTCGGCGAGCCAGCCGCCGAGCAGCTCGCGCAGGACGCAGCGGCGTCCGGGCACGAACGAGATCAGGGGAAGCTCCCGCTGCGACGGCAGCTGCACGGAGCGGCGCGCGAAGGCCCGGCTGACCGTGCTCGGCGCCAGGTCCAGGCGCTTGGCGAGCTGGCGCAGGCTGATCGGGCGGACGTCGACGGCGAGCTCGCTCTTCAGGAAATCGACCTGAAGGCGGGCGACCATCTCGAGCAGGCGGTACAAGGTGCTCTGACGCAGGTTGAAGGTCTCCAGGCGCTTGAGCAGGCCGGGCAGGTGCTTCCGCTCGACGGGGGTGAGGCCGCCGTCCTTCCAACGGTCGAGCAGGTCGTGACGGACCTGGTACAATCCGCGCGCCCAGTACGGGGCGTAGAACTCGAAGGACGGCACGCCTCCGGAGAGCGAGATCTGCGCGAGGCACGCCGACTGGCGGCCGGGCGAGGCCGAGGGCGCCTCGACGGCGGTCTCGAACTCCGCGCGCGCGCCGAGCTCGACGACGAGCTCGTGGATGCTGCGCACCTCCTCGGGCTTCAGGCCGGTGCGGCGGCCGATCTCCTCCAAAGTGAGCGCGTCCTCGCCGTGCAGGAAGTAGCGCTCGAAGTCCTTCTGGCCCATGCGCTTGATCGCGGCCAAGGCGGGGCCGCGCGTCTGCGCGAACTCCTCGACGCCGACGCGCTCGCCGGTGCCGGCGGCCGTGCGCTCATCGATCTCGTAGAACGAGCCGGAGAGGCGTCCGCCGGGCCAGCGCTGACGGCGGAAGGCGCCGGGGATGCGGCCGTCGCCGAAGTATAACTTTTGGAACAGGGGGTCCTTCTCGAGCTTGACGATCTCCTGAGCGAACTCGCGCTCGGGCATCTCGATCCAATCGGCCATCCGCATGCGGCCCATGACGGTGAGCCGCTGACTGGCGGCCAGGGAGAGCTTTTGGGTTTGTTTCATAAGTTGATTTTGGCCATTTTGTTCCTACCGGCATTGTAGCAATACTCCTGCCAAAGCGCTTAGGGCTCGAAATTTGCTACATAATGGAACACGTGCCAAAATCAGACATCGACCTGAAAGACCTCCTTCTGATGGGGTTCCGCCGTTCCAGCGACGTGATGTTCTACAGCGACCCCAACGGCATCATCCTCAACGTCAACGACGCCTTCACCGC
>JAMPYD010000448.1 GCA_023700845.1 Elusimicrobiota bacterium
CCCTTCGGGGACGCGCGGATCGACCGCGCTCCGGGGTAGACGCGGCTATGAAGACCATGGCCGTCGTTGTCGCGTCTACCCCAGAGGGCGGGGCCAATCCCGCCCGTCCCCGACGGACATCGACTCCGCCGCCCCGCCCAAATCAGCGGAGCCGCATCGTCCTTTAGCTACGCCACGGCGATATAGTATCCTCCTCAGCGATGGGTGGATTGAGGGCGTTCGCCGCCGAGCTCGCCGGGACCTTCGCGCTGACGCTCGCGGGGGCCGGGGCGCTCTGCCTCGACTACGCGACGGGGGGGAGGATCGGCCCCGTGGGGATCGCGCTCGCCTACGCGGGCGCGGCCGTGACCGTCGTCCACGCGTTCCCGTCCGCGGTCGGCCGTTTCAATCCCGCCCTCGCCGTCGCCGAGCTCGCCGTGCGCCGCGTGGATCTCCTGCGCGGGGTCTTCGCGCTCGGGGCCCAGCTTCTCGGCGCGATGTGCGCGGGCCTGTTCCTGAGGGCGGTGCTCTCGGGAGGGCGGCCCGAGCTCCTGACCGAGCCGGCCTACCTCGGCTCCTGCATCCCGCTCGGCATCGGCTATCGCGCCGCCACCCTCGTCGAGGCCGTCGCCACCTTCTTCCTCGCCCTCGCCGTCTTCGCCTCCGATCAGCGCCGGGCGCGCCGCCTGGGCGCGCTCTACATCGGCGCCGCGACGATGTTCGGCGTCCTCGTCGCCGGCCCGCTCACCGGGGGCGCCCTGAATCCCGCGCGCGCCTTCGGCCCCGCGCTGGCCGCCGGCTTCTGGTCCATGCACTACGTCTACTGGGTCGGCCCTCTCGCCGGGGCCGTCGTCGCCGCTTTAGCCGCCCCGTATTTAATCAACGCTGAGGAGAACCGCCCATGAACGTCTCGCCCCTTCCGCTCAAGGCTCTCGAGTCCGACCACCGCGACCTGGCCGTGTTCGTCTATGAGGACGCGGGCCTGGCCGGCGCCAAGGTTCTTTCGAACGCCGCCAAGGTCGCCCTCAACGCCAAGCTGCACGAGGAGAGCTTCAAGGCCGGAACCAAGGAGGTGTGCCGGGTCGAGCTCGACATCCTGGGCAAGCACCGCCGCGTCTTCGCCGTCGGCCTCGGCAAGAAGAAGGGCTCGACCTCCGAGACCTTCCGCCGCGCGGCCGGCAGCCTGCTCGGGGCCATCCGCTCCAAGCGCGAGAAGATCGCGATCCTCTGCTCCGAGCAGCCCCAGGCGATCGCCGAGGGCCTCCTGCTGGCCGCCTACAAGTTCGAGGAGTACAAGAAGGGCGACGCCGACAAGCTGACCTCCGCGTCGATCGTCGCGCAGGACTCGGGCTCGCGCGCCGCGCTCGAGAAGGCCTGCGCCAAGGCGGCGACCTACGCGTCGGCCGTGACCTTCGCGCGGGACCTCGTCAACCGCGGGCCGTCCGACAAGACGCCGCAGAGCATCGCCGACCTCGCCTCGACCCTCGAGGGCGCGGGCGTGAGCGTCACCCTCCTCGACAAGGTCGCCTGCACCGACATGGGCATGGGCTCCTTCCTCGGCGTGGCGCGCGGCTCCGCGCAGCCGCCCTTCATGGTGCACCTGGTCTACAAGCCCAAGGCCGCGACCAAGAAGCGCGTCGCCATCGTCGGCAAGGGCGTGATGTTCGACTCGGGCGGGCTCTCGCTGAAGCCGGCGCAGTCCATGGAGGACATGAAGTGCGACATGGCCGGCGCGGCCTCCGTGCTCGCCGTCTTCAAGGTCATCGCCGAGCTCAAGCCGAAGGTCGAGGTCCACGGCATCATCGGCGCGACCTACAACATGCCCGGGCCCGACGCCTACAAGCCCGGCGACGTGCTCAAGGCCATGAACGGCAAGACGATCGAGGTCTGGAACACCGACGCCGAGGGCCGGCTGGTCCTCGCCGACGCGCTGTGCCTCGCCGCCAAGCAGGAGCCTCAGGCCATCGTCGACCTCGCGACTTTGACCGGCGCGGTCGTCATCGCGCTCGGCTCGAAGGTCGCGGGCATCATGGGCAACGACTCGAAGCTCATCGGGCAGATCAAGTCCGCCGGCAAGAGGGCGGACGAGGCGTTCTGCGAACTTCCGCTGGTCGAGGACTACAAGGAAAACATCAAGGGCAACATCGCCGAGCTCCTCAACATCTCCAAGGCGCGCGGCGAGGCCGGCTCCATCATCGGCGGCCTGTTCCTCCAGGAGTTCGTCGACGGCAAGCCCTGGGCCCATCTCGACATCGCCGGCACGGCCTTCACGGGCGGCGAGTCGGCGACCTACGCCCCGAAGGGCGCCACCGGCTCGCCGGTGCGCACCTTGCTCGAGTGGCTGAGCTCGTTGTGAGCCGCATAAAATCCGTGGCGCCCAAGAGAGGCGCCGAGCCGGACATCGCCCGCATCGAACGTCATTACCGGGACATCCTCGCCGACCTCGGGGAGGACCCGAAGCGCGAGGGGCTGGTCAAGACGCCCGGCCGCGTCGCGAAGGCGCTGCGGGAGCTGACGAGCGGCTACCGCGTGGACCTCGACGCCCTGATCAACGAGGCCCTGTTCACCGAGTGCTACGACGAGATGGTGCTCGTGCGGGACATCAGCTTCTACTCGATGTGCGAGCACCACATGCTCCCGTTCTTCGGCCGGGCGCACGTGGCCTACCTCCCCAACAAGAAGATCATCGGGCTCTCCAAGATCCCGAAGATCGTCGAGGTCTTCGCCCGGCGCCTGCAGGTCCAGGAGC
>JAMPYD010000449.1 GCA_023700845.1 Elusimicrobiota bacterium
ATGCCGCGCTTCGGCCTGGAGGAGCTTCAGGGGCTGGTGCGCGACGAGCTTCGCCTCGCCTACCGCTGAGGCGGCGAGGCGGGCGCGGGCCCTGCCGCGCCCCGCCCGCGAGGCGACCGCTCAGCGCGACTTCGGGCTGAGCGTCCCGAACTGGCGCAGCTGCTTCCAGTTCAGGTCTTCCTTCATCGCGATCGACTTGCCGTCGCGCGTCTCCATCATGACGCCGTCCTGCATGTGCAGGCGCTTGCCGTCGGCGGTGAACATGCGCATCCAGCCGTTGTCCGCCACGACGAGCGTGGTGCCGTCCTTGAGGGGATAGGTGCCCGGCGCGGGCGCGTCGGTGCGGCTGGCGAGCGCCGGGGCGGCGAGCGCGCCCAGCGCCGCGGCAAGGACGATCGGCCGGGCGAACGGGAAGGCGAGGGGTTTCATGGCTTTTCTCCGGTGACGTACGCGATTCGTACGCGACCATGGTGCGCCGCCGTGCCTGTCGCGCCGTTGACCGCCGCATTACATGCCGGAGATCCCTTCGCGCGCGGCCGGCAGGACGATCTCGAACGCTGTCGATCCATCGGCGGAAGCGACCGAGATCGTCCCCCCGTGGGCGACGACGATGGATCGCGTGATGGCGAGGCCGAGGCCGGCCCCGCCGCTCGAGCGCTGCCGCGCCGGGTCCACCCGGTAGAACCGGTCGAACAGGCGCGGCAGGTGCTGCGGGGGAATCGTCTCGCCCGGGTTCTCGACGACGAGGCGCACCCCGCCGGGCGCCCGCGCGATCGACACCGACACCCGGCCGCCGGGCGGCGTGTGCGCGATCGCGTTCGACAGGAGGTTGCCGATGGCCCTGCGGAGCATTAGTCGGTCGCCGTCGACGCTGCCCTCCCCCCGGCTCACGAGGCTCACGCCGCGCTCCTCGACGAACGCGTCGTAGAACTCGAAGAGCTCGCGCAATTCGCGGGCGAGGTCGATGCGCTCGACGGAGGGAATCACCTGCCCGTGGTCCGCCTTGGCGAGGAAGAGCATGTCGGAGACGGTGCGGGCGAGGCGCTCGCACTCCTCGAGGCTCGAGTAGAGCACCTCGCGGTACTCCTCCGGCGGGCGCGGGCGAGACAGCGCCACCTCCGTCTGCGTCATCACGTTGCTCAGCGGCGTCTTGAACTCGTGGGCGAGGTCCGACGAGAAGTCCGACAGGCGCCGGAAGGATTCCTCCAGCCGGGCGAGCATGTCGTTGAACGCCGCGGCGAGCGGGGAGAGCTCCGGCGGCAGGCTCTCCACGCGAAGCCGGTCGTGCAGGCGGCTCGCGCTGATGCTGCTCGCGACGGCGGTCATCTCCCGAACCGGGGACAGGCCACGCCTCGCGGCGATCCAGCCCAGGGCGGCGGTGAGCAGGGCGCCGGCGGCGATGGAGATCCAGAGGCTGCGGATGAAGGCGTCGAGGAAGGCGACGTGGTGGTCTATGCTCACGGCCACGGCCACGTTCACGAGCGGCATGCCCGGATAGCCGGTCGGCACGGTCGTCATCGTCCCGCGGAAGGCATGGCTGCCGTGCCGCCACGTCGTGATGTCCGGGGAGCGCTGCATGCCCTCGGCCAGCCGCATCGGAAAGTCCTCCGCGGGAAACGACGCGTCCGCGGAGGCGTAGAGGAGCTCGCCGTCGGGCGCCGAGAGCCTCACGCCGAGGTGCGGGTGGCCGATCAGCGCGTCGTCCATCCTGCCCGGCATCGCGGCGAACTCGGCGGCGGTGCGGACCTTGGCGAGCGTGTGGCGCACGAGCTGCACCTTGCCCAGCAGCTCGTCGCG
Organism: Elusimicrobiota bacterium; assembly: GCA_023700845.1. Taxonomy (GTDB): domain Bacteria; phylum Elusimicrobiota; class Elusimicrobia; order UBA1565; family UBA9628; genus GWA2-66-18. Next base: position 1,798 of record JAMPYD010000449.1, read on the forward strand.
GTCGATCTCGACGAAGTGGGCCTGCACGGACATGCCGACGAGGTAGCCCAGCACCACCAGCACGGCGGTCGAGGCGGTGCCGAACAGCAGCGTGAGCCGCAGCGTGAGCGACGGGCGGCGCATCAGCGCGCTTCCGGCGTCTCGAGGACGTACCCCATGCCGCGGACGGTCTGGATGAGCTTCGGCTCGTAGCCGTCGTCGATCTTGGCGCGCAGCCGCCGCACCGCGACCTCGATCACGTTGGTGTCGCTGTCGAAGTTCATGTCCCACACCTGCGAGGCGATGAGGGACCGGGGCAGGACCTCGTCGTGGCGGCGCATCAGGAGCTCGAGGAGCAGGAACTCCTTGGCGGTGAGGTCGATGCGCCGGCCCCCGCGGTGCACGCGGCGGCGCAGCAGGTCGAGCTCGACGTCGGCGACGCGCAGCACGTCGGGCTCGGTGGCCCGCCCGCGGCGCAGGAGGGTGCGCACGCGCGCGAGCAGCTCGGAGAAGGCGAAGGGCTTCACCAGGTAGTCGTCCGCGCCCAGCTCCAGGCCCTTCACCCGGTCCTCCACCTGGCTTCGCGCCGTGAGGAAGAGCACCGGCATCATCCGGCCCTCCTTGCGCAGCGCCCGGATCACGCCCCAGCCGTCGAGGCCGGGGAGCATCACGTCCAGGATCACGAGGTCGTAGTCCTCGCTCGAGGCGAGGTGCAGGCCGTCGGGCCCGTTGCGGGCCAGGTCGACCACGAAACCCGCCTCGGCCAGGCCTTGTCTGAGGTAATCGCCGGTCTTCGGCTCGTCCTCGACGACGAGAATTTTCACGGTTGCGGGGGTCCCGATGGAGGAGGACGCCATTTTCGCCCCGGGGTCGCGCCGCCGGGACGAAGCTGACGGGATTGTAATCTCGTTGTCAGCCCGGGGACGGGGCCGGCC
>JAMPYD010000450.1 GCA_023700845.1 Elusimicrobiota bacterium
CCGCGCGGCCCGCGCGGCCCGCGACCTGGGCGAGCAGCTGCATCGTGCGCTCGGCGGAGCGGAAGTCGGGCATGTGCAGCATCGTGTCGGCGTCGACGACGCCGACGAGCGTCACCTCGGGGAAATGGAAGCTCTTGGCCACGAGCTTCGTGCCGACGAGGACGTCCGCCTTGCGCGCGCGGAACTGGTCGTAGACGCGCTCCTCGAGCTTGGCCTCCTTCGACACCGTGTCGCGGTCCATGCGCAGCACGCGCGCGCCGGGAAGGCGGCGCTTGACCTCGGCCGCCACGCGCTGGGTCCCGACGCCGCCGCTGCGCATCGCCGGCTCGCCGCAGGCCCCGCACTTCTCCGGCGGCGGCCATTTTTTCCCGCAATGGTGGCAGACGAGCACGAAGCCGCCCTCGGGCTTCTCGTGCGTGATCTTCGCCACGCCGCAGTCCGTGCACCGGTCGATCCAGCGGCATTTGCCGCAGGTGGTCAAGGTGGAAAAGCCGCGGCGGTTAACGAGCAGGATCGACTGCTCGCCGCGCCGCAGGCGCTCGGCCATCTTGTCGACGAGCTCCTCAGACAGGACCTCGCCGAATTTTCCGGGCGGCAAGGTCGTCACCGGCGGGCGGGGCACCGCGGAGACGCGGTCGGGCATCGCCAGCAGCTCGGCCTGCCCCGAGCGCGCCATGCTCCAGGCCTCGATGCTCGGCGTGGCCGAGCCGAGCACGACCAGGGCGCCGAACGCCTTCGCGCGCTCGATGGCGACCTCGCGGGCGTGGTAAAAGGGCGAGTTGGAGTCCTGCTTGAAGGACTCGTCCTGCTCCTCGTCGAGCACCGCGAGGCGCAGGTCCTTGAAGGGAAGCAGGCACGCGGAGCGCGCGCCGACCACCACCTTGACGTCGCCGCGGGAGATCGCCAGCCACGCGCGCCGCCGCTCGCGCGGCGTGAGGCCCGAGTGCCACAGCGCGACGGGCACGCCGAGCGAGGCCGCGAACTCGTCGAAGAACGGCCGCGTCAGCGAGATCTCGGGGAGGAGGAAGGCGGCCTGGCCGCCGTCCTTGATCGCGCGGCGGATCAGGCGCAGGTACACCTCGGTCTTGCCCGAGGCGGGCACGCCGAAGATCAAGGTCGTCGCGTGCGCCTTCGCGTCGAGCAGGGACTCCAGGCGCTCGAGCGCTCCGGCCTGCCCCGGCGTCAAGGTGAAGGCCGGCGGCGCGACCGCGCGCGGGGGGGCGGAGAACACCTCGACGGGCTCGTCGAGCGATTTGACGAAGGGCGGCACCAGCGCCTTGAGCGCCTCGCCGATCGGCGCGCCGAAGCGCCGCGCCATGACGCGCGCGCACGCCACGCCCTCCGCGCTCAGCGCGGGCCGCGCGTCGACGAGGGAATCGATCGCCTTCAGCGGCCGCTCCGGCTCGCCGTCGAACACCGAGAGGACCACGCCCGCCGCCTTGCGCGGCCCGAACGGCGCGCGCACGCGCGACCCGACGGCGACGCCCATGCCGTCCGGCACGCGGTAGTGGTACCCCTTCGGGAGGGGAACGGGAAAGGCGACTTCGGCGATCCTCATTTTGGTGCCAGGCCTCCCATTATCCCATTACCTCGACTACAGGGCCTCCCGAGTAATGGGATAATGGGAGGCCTGGCACCATCTACTTCAGGGCGGTGAAGACGAAGTGCGGGGGCATGTTGCGCACCTCGAACTGGGTGTCGACCTTGGAGAAGTAGTCGGGCAGCATCGGGATGAGGTGCGTGGTGACCTGGTAGGCGACGAAGCGCCCGCCGGGGTTGAGCAAGGACGAGGTCTTGGTGAGCAGCTCGTGGCGGCCGCGGCCGGAGAAGAAGGCGAAGGGCACGCCGGAGACGATGACGTCGGCGCCGTGCAGGCCGTGCTTGGCGAGGATCTTCTCGATCTCGCGGACGTCGCCGTGGATGGCCGTCATGCGCGGGTCGTGGAGGTCCTGCAGCTCCTTGAAGAGGTCGGCGTTGAACTCGATGGCGAGCAGCTTCGCGTCGGGGCGCATCTTCTCGAGGATCTTGCGCGTCATGACGCCGCGAGCGGCGCCGTACTCGACGATGACCTTCGCGTGCGCGAGGTCCATCGCCTTCACCGTGCGGTCGACGAGGAAGCGGCTGGAGGGCGTGACCGCGGCCACCGCCGGGTCGTCCAGGAACACTTTTACATAGCCCATGAACTTGGAGTCGGCGTGCTCCTTCTTGCCGTCGGAGATGACCTCCTCGAGCTTGGTCATGCCCTTCTTGATCTGCCCTCCGATGAGGGCGCCCAGGTTGTCGAGGACGTCGCGGTCGGACTTGGAGGCGCGGGGGTCGGGCTTGCTCATTTGGAAATCTCCTTTTTCAGGTTCTTCATGTCCTCCCACACGTCGCGCTTGAGGTCCGGATTGCGCAGCAGCGCGGCGGGGTGGAAGGTCGGCAGCAGCTTGATCGGGGGGAGGCCGCCGCCGGGATCGTAGGTCCGCCACTGGCCGCGGATCTTCGTGATCGGGGTCTGATCGCCCAGCAGGGCCTTCGCGGGCACGGCGCCGAGCGTCACGATGACCTTCGGCTTGATCGCGCGGATCTGCGCCTCGAGCCAGCCCCGGCAGGCGTCCATCTCCTCCTGCGTCGGGGGACGGTCGTTTCCGCGGCTCTCCGGGTCGGACGGGTCCTTCATCGGGTGGCACTTCACGATGTTGGCGATGTACACGGTCTGGCGCGAGAG
>JAMPYD010000451.1 GCA_023700845.1 Elusimicrobiota bacterium
ACGGCGATCGACTCCGCCCCTGAGATGCCCGCCGAGGAGCCGCGCAAGCCCGGCCAGCACCCGCCCCCTCCCGGCGCCGCCCGCTTCGCGCGCCCGCCGGACATCGTGAAGACCCAGCTCAAGAACGGCCTGACCGTCTGGCTCGCCCGCGACAAGCGCCTGCCGCTCGTCGAGGCGAGGCTCGCCCTGAGGGCGGGCCGGGTGCACGAGGCCGCCGGCCAGGAGGCGCTGGCGCAGGCCTCCGAGGAGCTCCTGCTCAAGGGGCGCGCGGGCGAGGACGCGGCCGCCGTCGCCCGCGCCTACACCTCGCTCGGCTGGTCGCTCGGCGCCTCGTGCGAGTCCGAGTGGCTCAAGCTCTCGGCCTCGGGGCTGTCCCGGAACCTCGACCCGTTCCTGGACCAGCTCGCGAAGACCCTGAACACGGCGAACTATCCCGAGGCGGAGGTCGAGCTGTGGCGCGAGAACGCCCTCGAGGACCTGATCTCGCGCCGCGCCCAGCCGCATTTCCTGTCCGAGGAGAGGCTGCGGGCGGAGCTTTTCCCGGGCCATCCCTACGGCCGCGGCGCCGCCGACGAGAAGAAGATCGCCGCGGTCGATTCCTCGCGCATGCGCGAATTCCACGCCGCGTGCCTGCGCCCCGGCGGCGGCCATCTGGTGCTCGTCGGGGACCTGGACCCGGACAAGGCGGTCCAAGCCCTCGAGCGCGCGCTGTCGACGTGGAAGGCCGGACCCGCCTCGCCTCCGGCGCCGCCGCTGCCCGACGCGGGCGCCGCGCGCACGATCATCGTGGACCGGCCCGGCTCCGCCCAGGCGAGCCTGATCATCGCGCAAACCGCCGCCGCAGGGCCGAAGGATCCCGACTACATGTCGCTCGTCCTGGCCAACCACGTCCTCGGCGGCACCGCGAACTCGCGCCTGTTCGAGAACCTGCGCACGCGCCGCGGCTACACCTACGGGGCGTATTCCTCGATCGAGCTGTACGGCCGCGGCATCGTGTGGTCGGCCTCGGCCGACTGCCGCACCGAGGTCGCGCGCCCGGCGCTCGAGGAGATGCTCGCCGAGGTCCGCGAGCTGTGCTCGAAGGAGATCTCCGCCGCCGCGCTCGACAACTCGCGCCGCCACCTGCGCGGCCTGTTCCTGATGCGCCTGTCGTCGCTGGACCGCGTGACCGGCTACCTGTCGTCGGTCGCGGAGAGCGGCCGCGACCCGCGCGAGACGATCGCGCAGTACGAGCCGCGCCTGGCCGAGGCCACTCCGTCGTCGGCGCTGGCCGCCGTCCGGTCGCGCCTCGATCTCGGGAAGACCGTCACCGTCGTCGTGGGCGACGAGTCCGCCCTCAAGCCCGCGCTCGCCGGACTCTAGGCGTCAGGGCGCCTGGCACCAGAGCCCGTCCTCGAGCTTCCAGTTCTGCACGGCCGTGCGGCCCTTGTCCTCGCCGCCGCTCTTCCAGCGCGCCGTGACCGAGGCCGTGCCGCCGTCGATCTTCGACGACAGGATCTTCGCCGACGTCTCGAGATGGCCGGCGCCGGCCTCCTTCTTTTTGGCCGTCACGTAGTAGCCGCGGCGGCCTCGGTAGGGCGCCGCCTCGCGGGAGTCCTTGCACAGGCAGGTGTCGTAGTGGTCGCCGTAGGCGGCCTGCGCCAGAAGCTGGGCGCAGAAGTCGAATTGCTCGTGGACCTGGACGAGGGCGAGCTGGTCGCCCGCCGCGGGCTCGGCGGGCTTGGCGGGCTGGTCCTCGATGCCCGGAGGCGGCGAGGATTTTCCGGGCTCGGAGAGCGCGGGCGAGTCGAGGCCGGCGATCGCGATCGGAGAGACGTCCTCGGCGGGGGGCAGGGGGTCCCGCGCCGGAGGAGACGCCGCGCGATCGCTCGCGCTGACCGGGCGCTTGAGCCCCGGCAGGGAGAATTGTCCGGGCTTCGCGGCCGGGCGCTGACCGATCACCGGCGGAACTTTCGCGGGCGCGGTCCGGGCGGCCTCCGCCGCGGGCTCGGCCAAGGGCTCCGCCGAAGGCTGGGTCGCGTCGCTGAGAAGGGCTTCGAGAAGCGGATCCTTCTCGGCGGCCTTGCCGGGCCGCTTCCCCGCGGCCTTGGGCTCGGGAGCGCGGCTTTCGATGAAGGTGTCGCCGCCTCCCTGCTCCTCGGACGGAGGCGCCTCGGGAGCCGGCGCCGGCTTGGGCGCGCGGGCGGGGCGGGTCCTGCGCGGGCGCCGCGGCTTGGCCGAGGCGGCCGGGGCGGCGGAGGGGCGCGCGGCGGCGAGCTTCGACGGCTTCTTGGGCTTGGACGCCGACGGGGCCGGCATCGCCGGAGACGACGTCGGCGGAGGGGGCGTGTAGATCACGGGAGGCGCGGGAGCTTCCGGCTCCGGCGCGGGGGCCGAGGGCGTCATCTCGGCGACGGCCTCCGGCGGGACGGGCTTGGGCATCATCATGTAGCCCAGGCCTCCGGCGAGGACGGCGGCGGCGGCGAAGGCGGCGAGCACGGGCGGCCGCTTCCAGACGGGAACGGCCGCCGCGGCCGGCGCGGGCTCGGGGGCCAGCGCCGGGGCGGGAGAGGGGGAAGAGGGGACGATCGAAGGCGGCGTTTCCTCGAGCGCGGCGAGCTGTCCCATCTTGCCGGGCTGCAGCGGGCGGCGCGGAGATTCGGCCATGGGCGGCAGGGACGGCTCCGTGGGGTAGGACAGAAGGGGGTCGAGGTGCGCGAACGGGTCCT
>JAMPYD010000452.1 GCA_023700845.1 Elusimicrobiota bacterium
CCCGGCCACGGCGTAGCCGCTCAACGAGCCCGCGGTCAGGATCAGGGCCTGGAGCGGCCGGTCGCCGCGGCGGCGCCACAGCGCGAAGGCGGCCAACGCCAGGAAGGGCCAAAGTCCGCGCCAGAACAGGAACAGCCTCTCGAGGCAGTACGAGGCGTAGGTGAACGGGGCGCTCAGGATACGCCGCGCGGCGAGGCCGACGAGCGCCTCATGCAGCGGACGGCCGTCGAGGCCCCGCGCCTTGAAGCCGGGCTCGAGCGACTCGGCGACCTCCAGCGCCTGCTCGACGGTGGTCCGAAGGTGAGGCCCGTCCGTCGAGCGCAGCAGGACGTAGGACCCTTTCAGGTCGAACGGGGAGAAATGCCCGAACTGGAGGCCGTTTCTCGCCGCCGCCGGCGCCAGGAACAGCCCCGTCGCCGCCGCGACGGGAAGCAGGGCTCGCCACCGTCCCTCCGGGAACCGCCAGAGCCACAGGCAGGCGGCGGCGAACATGATCGGGAAAGGGAAGTTCGCGGGGCGGCACAGGAGGGTCGCCGCCAGCGCCAGCCCGAGCAAGCCGGCTCGCCGGGCGTCGCGCCGCTCGAGCCACAGCACGGTCGCCGCGCCCAAGGCCAGCATGGCGATGCCGTAAAAGCTGTGGACGTTGAGGCTTCCGACCGCCAGGATGTCCTCCGTGTTGAGCGCCAGAAGCGCCGCGGCCAGCACGCCCGCCAGCGGCGAGAACAGCAGCCAGCCGAGAAGGCCGGCCGCGGCCACGGCGAGGACGGACATCAGCGCCAGCGCCAGCCTCACGTGATGAGGCGAGGGCCGGGCCCAGAGCGACTCGACCAAAGCGAAGAACGACGGGTACAGCGGGGCGCGGAAGGACGAGGGCGCCGTGTCGGGGATCTGCGCCAGCGAGTGGCAGCTGAGCAGGGCGATGCCCGCCTCGTAATAGCCCTCCTCCTGCTCGACGTGCGGGAAGTAGTACCCGCCGACGGCGCGGACGTGCGCGAAGCGCAGCGCGGCCCCGAGAACCACGACGGCCGCGAGGGTCCAGGCCGTCCGGAGCTCGGTTCTCATTCGTGGCATAATTTAGTTATACTTAAATTGTCGCATCCATAGCCCGGGGAGAAAATCGATGGGATATCGCCTTCTTCTAGCGTTCGTCTTGGCTCCGACCCTCGTCGTCGCGCGCGCGGCCGCCGCGCCCGTGATGAACACCGTCAACGCGCCGGCCCCCGGCGCCGAGCCCGCCCCCGCCTCCTTCGACAAGGTGGACGCGGCCATCGCGGACGCCTACCGCGCGATGCAGACCCTGCAGGACTGCGCGAAGGTCACCGCGGCCATGCGCTCCGATTACGCCGAGAAGCAGGCGCAGCTCAAGGCGGAGTACGGCGCGGTCCCTCCGGCCTTCAACGAGTTCCTTCTGAAGAAGCGCAAGCGCGTCGACAGGCAGGAGCAGCTGTGCCTCCAGTCGACGGCCCTGCCCGGCGAGCTGTTTTCGAAGGCGCACCAGATGCTGCGCTCCATCGAGCCGAAAACCGCGCCCGGCATCTCCGGCCGGTTCAAGAAGGTCGAGGAAGGCCGGGCCCGCTACAACAAGCTGATCGCGCGCCCCAAAGGGACCTCGAAGTAAGCGGCCTCGCGCTGCCCATGAGACCGACCCGCGCCGGGCTGCTCGCCGCCTTCGTCCTCGCTTCGCCGTCGGCCTTCGCCGCGAGGATCTCCGTGACGACCGACGTCCGCCTCGAGCTGGCCGGAGCCGCCCAATTCCTCGCGCCGGAGGCCTCGCGGCCCGAAGGCTTCTCGGCCCCCGGCATCCCGTACGTCGCGGCCCTCAAAACGGCGCTGGCCGGGTACGCGGGGCATCCCGCGGTCCGCATGCTCGCCGAGCCGAAGATGCGCGCGTTCAACTTCAGCGACCGAAGCCAGGTGCTGCTGCGCCTCTCCCCTCCTCCCGAGCTGTCCGAACGCCTGACGATCCAGTACGCGCTGGCCGACCGCGCCGGCGGCGCCGAGAATCTCCGTCGCTGGCTGGAGGCGCTGAGGGATTTCTCCCGGGCCGCGCGATTTCCCGCGATCTTCGAGGAGGAGCGTGGGAAGCTCGCCGCGGCGGCGGAGGGCTTCCGCGCGAAAGAGGGCGCGCAGGATTATCTCGGGACGCTCGAGGCTTACGCCGGGCTGCCGCTTCTGGGGACCTACGTCGTGCACCTGTCCCCTTTCGCGGCGACCGGCGGAGTGGCCAACGTCGTCGCGGAAAGGGAGGACGGCACGATGGAGATCTCCTCCGTCATCGGCCCCGAGCTGCTCGAGTCCGGCTTCGACTTCTGGTCCCGCCGCGTTCCCGGAACGCTCTGGCATGAATCGGCCCACGGCGTCCTCGACGGGCTGGGGGACCTCTACGCCGACCGCATCGCGCGAAGCGCGGCGCTCCACGCCCCCATCGGCTGGTCCTGCTACGGGACGTGGAACCAGTGCGTCAAGGAGCACGTCGTGCGCGCCGTCATGCTCCGTCTGATGGCGCGGGAAATCTCGGAGGAGGCGGCCGAGGAGCAGCTGCGCTTCGAGAAGGAGGCCCATTATCCCTACATGAGAGCCCTCCTCGCCTCGCTCAAGGCCTACGAGAAGGACCGCGTCCGCTATCCCACGCTCGCCGATTACTACCCCCGCCTCCTCGAGGTCTTCCCCGAGAAGCCGCTCGAGACGGCGCCGGCCCAAGCC
>JAMPYD010000453.1 GCA_023700845.1 Elusimicrobiota bacterium
GCCGCGTTCGACCGGTTCGTGAAGGCGTACATGAAGCGCTTCCGCTTCCAGAGCGTCACGACCGAGCAGTTCTGCGCCTTCGTCGAATCCGAAATTCCCGGGCTTCTGGCGAAAGTCGACGCTCCCGCGTGGCTCGAGCGCCCGGGCCTGCCCGAAAACGCGCCGCGCTTCGTCTCATCCCGCCTCGAGGAGCTGACCTCGCTCGCCCGGTCGTGGAAGACGGGCCCGGGGCCCGACGCCGCCGCGGCGGCGAAGTGGCGGCCGGACGAGATGCTCGTGTTCCTGCAGAAGCTCCCGAAGGATCTCGGCCCCGAGGACTGCGCCCGCCTCGACGCCGCGCTGAAGCTGAACGACCGCGGCAATCACGAGATCTTGACGGCCTGGCTGTGCCTCGCCGCCGCCGCGGGATACGAGCCGGCCTTCGAGCGCGCGCGACGGCTGCTGACGCGCGTCGGGCGCATGAAGTACGTCCGTCCGCTGTATCAGGCCCTCGGGAAAACGGCGCCGGGGCGGACGCTGGCCCGCGAGGTCTTCGCCCAGGCGGCGCCGACATACCATGCCCTGACGCGCCGGGCGGCGGAATCCGTCATGTCGCAGTACCCTTCCTGAGCGCCGCTAAGACGCGCCCGGCAACAAACGTTTGCGCCGCCTCCATGGCGCGCCGGTCCGGGCCCCCGCTATAATCCGCCTCGGCATAATTTCACACCGAGGAGGCATCACATGATCAAGCTCGACTTACCGACGCGGCGCCGCATCGCGGGCCTGGGTTTCGCGGCCGTTTTGGCAATGGCGCCGCGGCTGGCCGGCGCTCAAGAGGCCGAGACCGTGATCCGCAAATGGCCGAAGAAAGTCCAGACCGAGGCGAAGCTGCTGATCGAGCGATACGGCCAACCGGGATCGGTCGACGAAAGCCGCCTGACCTGGACGGACAACGGCCCTTGGCGCCGGACCGTCCTTTACAAGGAAGGCCGCACGCGCTCGATGGTGGGAGGCAGCCGCGACCACCTCGAGCAGACCATCAGCCGCGAGGTCCCGCTGGACAAGGTCGCCGACCTGGAGAAGTTCGACAAGCGGATCAAAATCGACCGCGCCGCCGGCGAGATGTCCGCCTGCGCCGACAGCGAGCGGTTGAACTTCCTCGCCTTGAACCTGGCCGATGACATCATCACGGGACAGAGGACGGTCATGGACGCGCGGGCGTTCGCCGTGAAGGTGAAGGCTCTCGAGAAAGCGGGAAAGTCCTCCCCCTACCTCAACGGCCTGAACTTCGCCGACCAGGAGTCGAAGCAGGAAAGCTCCCGGCCGGAGGCCGAGCCCCGCGAATCCGGCGAGCCCGAGACGACGACCCCGGATGCGACCGGAGCCCCGGAGAAGAGCGGGACTCCCCCGGTCTACGACGGCATGCCGAAGCGCTGAGACCGCGCGCCCGCAGGCGTCGGAGGGCTCGCCCTCCGGCGCCGGCGGGACTGGGGCGCCCGCAGGAAACCTCCCTCCCGGAGACGCCGGAGCAGATTCTCGGCGATGAACGCGTTGCCCTTCCGGGAGTAGTGCCCGTCGAAGAGGGAGGCGACCTCCGGGGCGGGGACGCGGTCGAGATCGTCGGTCAGGTCGAAGAGGCGGATGCGTCCGGTCCGGGCCAGTTCCCGAAGGAAGCCGCGGACCGGCGTCCTCACCCCATCCCGGTACTCCTCCAGGACGGGAAGATAGACGAAGATGAGGGAGCTCTTTTTGCCGGAATCGATACGGCCGAGGTCATCGAAGATCCCCAGGCTGATCTCCCGCTCCTCCTCGTCCGAGAGGCCTTTCCCCCGCAGGCGGTCCATGGCCGGCTCCAGCAGCCAGGTCACCCGGGCTTCGGCCGCCTGGAACAGCCAAGGCAGCCTCCGGGACGCCCTCGGGACCGGGACGTTGGTCACCGTCAACGCGCCCCGAGAGGCGCGCAGGAGCGGCTTGGAATAGCCGCAGAACGAGGAGAACCGCATCCGCCGGAAATCGTCTCCGATGAAGGCGAAGAGGTGGATATCGCTCTCCAGGAACGCTCCGTCGCGCTTGTACCAAAGATAGGCCTGGTCGACGCCGTATCCGCCCTGGCCCATATTGACCGTCTCCAGGCTCTCGTCATCATCGGACAGCCGCCGGCACCAGGCGTCCGCGTCCCCCACGCCGAATCCCAAGGTGAAGGAATCCCCCGAGCAGATGACCCGCGTCTTCCCCGGCGGGACCTTGACGGAGAAGTCCTGGTCGGCCCGGAAGCGCTGCGAGTTCGTGCGCAGACCGAGGCCCGGGCCGTAGAAGTCCGGGACGTGGAATCCCGGAACATTGATCCAGCCGAGCAAAGGATCGTATTCCGTGTGCTTCAGCTCCGACATCGGCGCCCGGGCGTTGCGGCGATAAAGGCGCACCGCGTCCCGGACCAGCCCCGCGGAGACGAGGAGGGCGCCCGCGAGGATCAAGCCCGCCGTCGCCGACCGCCGGCTCAGGGCATCAAGGCGCGCGCCCAGAAGGCGAACTCCGCCTCGAATTCAGCGGCGTTCTGTCCCGGATCGGGAACGATGCGCCCCTCCGCGTCCTCGGTGATCGAAAACGCGCGGCCCGCGCCGTCTTGTCCGGGGACGATCATGGTCAGGACGCGCGTCGAGGTCTCGGAAATTCCGCCCCGCCCCCCGAGCCAATTCTCGCGGACGACGATCTTGCGGCCGCCC
>JAMPYD010000454.1 GCA_023700845.1 Elusimicrobiota bacterium
CCGTTGATTGGTATGCAAAAGCATTAAAATGCCCCTTTCGTAAGGTAACGGGATTGCCGACGGGCGCCGTGGTCGGGTCCGTCGTGCCCGGTTTGGACGCCGTGCTCGCCGAGGCGATCTCCAAATCGTTTGGTTTCCGTCCGTCGTTCGTCACGCCGCGATCTCCGTTGGGCTTGAAGCTTAATGTGAAATCGCCGACGCAAGTCGGCGCAGACCGGATCCTCAACGCGCTGGCCCTTCGGGCCATCGCGCCTAATACCCCCTCCATCGCCATCGACTTCGGCACCGCCACGACGTTCGACTGCGTCGACGCCAAAGGTGCGTACATCGGCGGCGCCATCCTGCTCGGCCCGAACTCCGCGGCCCGGGCGCTGCACGAGTTCACCGCGAAGCTGCCCCTGATCAAGGTGCGCAAGCCCCGGAGCGTCATCGGCAAGGACACGGAGCACTGCCTCGAGGCCGGGCTGTACTTCGGCTACCTCGGGATGATCCGCGAGGTGCTGGCCCGCACGCGCAAGGAGATGGGCGGCAGGGTCCGGGTCGCGGCCACGGGCGGCCTGGCGCCGCTGTTCCTGAAGGATCTGCCCGGCGTCCGGCACGAGCCGGACCTGACCCTGAACGGCCTTCGCCTGGCGAGCGGCCTTATTTCAGGGGGGCGTGGGGCATGAACGCGGCGATGCCCGCGCCGATGCCGAGCGCGACGCCCGCGATCCCGAGAAGCTGAGCGCGGCGGTCCTGCGGGGAGCTGCGCAGGCGGCGGACGTGCTGCTCGACGATCAGGAGGAGGGGGAGGAGGACCACCGCCATGCGGATCTCGACGCCGCTCTTTTTCGCGATGGCGGCCAGGGCCCCGACGCCGAGAAAGTTGAGGGCCGTGGCGAGCAGGAGCAGGCCGGCGGAGGAGCCCGCCTCGCCCTTGGCCAGGCGGTCCTTGAGGCCGCCCTCGGCCTTCGTCTGGACGGCGTGCGCCGCGAAAAAGACGGCGACGGAGACGACGTAGAGGATCAGGAGATGCACGCTGATGGTCCACGTGGGCTGCTGCTTCATCTTCGACATCAAATCGTTCATGGCTCTCCGGGGCTTCGGGCGGTCTAGGTCCTTCGGTCCCCGCCGGCCGGGGTCTTATGCCGCTTGTAAAGAAGCCCGCTTTGAGATATCATATTCATAGGTTGTCGTCCATGGTATTGGTGAGAAAGTATGACTATGGCATGACGGCCTCATGACGTAGGAGGAATCGATGTCCAAAGCCAGGAACGCGGTCATCATCATCATTCTCTGCATCATCGGCGCTTTCTCGTTCCGCAGCGCCGCCCCCCAGCTCGGCCTGAACATGCCCGCTCCCGAGGACATCAAGGACGCGGTCGCCGGCGGCCCCGTCTCCCGCGGCAACAAGGGCCCGGCGCTCACCCTGGCCAGCGGCAAGGGCGAGGACATGCGCGACGCCGTGGCCGGCTTCGCGGTCGGCACGCCCAACACCGGCAACTCGGTGGGCGAGATCGACGGCCCGCCCCGCGGCAGCGGCAACGGCGGCTTCGGCCCCCTGGCGAACAACCCGAACAACAACCCGCCCTACAACCCGCCGCCGAGCCTTTCGCCGTCCGGTCCGACGCCTCCGTCCGATCTCCCGACCAACGAACAGCCCGAGTAGATGTAGCGTTCGCTTCGGATAGGAGCCCAGTCCCGGCCGGGGCTGGGCTCTCCTGTCTGAAAGCGTTTCTCGTCAACCAAGCCGGACAAGGATTAGAGATATGCGTTCGATAAACCGCACCGCCGCCGCCCTCCTGCTGCTGTCCGCCTCCTCCGCCCAGGCCCTCAACCTCGACTGGCTGACCCAGTACAAGAAGCCCAACATCCACTGGGGCCAGCTCGCGCTTCACCCCCACTATCGCCTCACCGAGGTCTACGACTCCAACATCTACCTCGTGCCCCGCGACCGCCCCGGCCGCACCGTCGGCGGCGGCGTGCGCGGCTCTTGGATCACGAAGAACGAGCTCGGCCTGGAGGCCGAGCTCCCGTGGCGCAAGCTCCACAACCTGACCGCCGGCTACGCGGCCGAGGCCCACAACTACACGACCGACGCGAAGGCCAACGACACGATCAACCAGACGGCGCACGCGGACTACTCCTACGCCGGCGCCTACGGCCTGACCTTCCGGGCCGGCGACAGCTACCTCAACACGACCGACCAGGCCTTCTCCCAGCTCGTCGACCGCAACCGGCGCTGGTCGAACACGGCCTACGCCGCCCTCGACTACGACCAGCCCAACGGCAGCATGACCGGCGGCGTGGACGCCTCCCACACCGTCAACAAGTACCTCGGCGACTCGATCGGCCGCCAGCTCAACCGCTACTCCCAGCGCGCCGGCTTCAACGTCGGCTACAAGGTCCAGCCCAAGACCAAGGTGTACGCCTCCTACCACCGCGGCGTCACGCACTACACCGTCGGCCGCGCGGTCGGCGAGCAGGACAAGAACAGCAAGTCCCACGACTTCGGCGTCGGCGTCTCCGGCGTCGTCGCGCCCAAGGTCACCGGGCGGGCCGAGGCCGGCCTGACCTACCGCGAGTACGACGAGGCGCCCGTCGGCGGCGTCACCCGCCTGACGCGCAACATGACGGTCACGACCGACCTGACCTGGAAGCCCCAGGAGCGCACCGACGTCATCCTGTCCCTGTCGCGCGGCCTCCAGGAGTCGATCTCGGCC
>JAMPYD010000455.1 GCA_023700845.1 Elusimicrobiota bacterium
GATCGCCGCCGGGGCCTTCGCCGCGCGCGCGCCGCGAAGGCGGAACGCGCCGTCGAGCCAGGAGCGCTCCCAGGAGGCCGAGCCGGGCCGGGTCATCAGAAGCGCGGCCGCCGCGAAGGCGAGATGGGCGGCGGCGAGGACGGCGATGCGGCGGGCCCGTTCGTTCATGGCCCGACTATAACTTAATGGGGCTCAAACTCGCCAGGCTCAGTAGAGCAGGTATTTCGCGCGGGAGGCGTCGAACGCGCGCCAGCTCGTTTCGAAGCCCGCGAGGATGTCGCGGGGGGGCTGCGAGGATTCGAGCACGGCGCGGTAGATGTTCCGGACGGTCCCCGCCGCCGCGGCGTCGACGCCGGCCCACGCCGTGGCCGCCCGGGACCCGCGCAGCGCGGCGACGGCGTGGACGAGGATGTCAAGGCTGCGGATCTTTTTCCGGTCGACGACGTCCACGCGGACGCCGCGGCAGGCCTTGCCCGCGTGGGCGTCGGAGGCCGGGGTGCGGTGCTCGACCGTGAACCGCGCGCCGGGCAGGCCGGCCGCGTTCAAGGCCCGGACCAGGGCGGCCGCGTCGAGGTCCGGCGCGCCGAACCAGAGGAAGGGGGAGTCCGTGCCGCGTCCGACGGAATAGGGGCTCGACTCGAAGCTCACGAACCCCGGATACAGGAGGGCCGCGTCCAGTCCGCGGATATTGGGCGAGGGGTTGATCCACGGATAGGCGGTCTCGTCGTAGAGCGTGGCGCGCGTCCAGCCCTGAAGGGGCACGACGCTGAGCCGGAGCTTGAGCCCCTTGACGTCGGCGTGCAGGCGCGCCATCTCTCCGGGCGTCATGCCGTGGCGGACCGGGACCGGGAAGTAGCCGGTGAAATCGAAGGGCGCCTGGAGCACCGGCCCCTCGAGCGCCTCTCCGCCGAGAGGGTTGGGGCGGTCGAGGACCACGAACTCGAGGCCGTGCCGGGCCGCCTCCTCCATGCACATCCCCATGGTGCTCAGGTAGGTGTAGGCGCGCGTGCCGACGTCCTGGATGTCGAAGACGAGGACGTCGATTCCTTTCAGCATCTCCGCCGTCGGGCGGCGCGTCTTGCCGTAAAGGCTGTAGACGGGAAGCCCGGTCGCCGGATCCTTGATGTCCCCGACGGGGTCGCCGTCGCGATGGTCGCCGCGGAAGCCGTGCTCGGGGCTGAAGATGGCGGCGAGCGTCAGCTTCTTCGAGGCG
The DNA here is from genome assembly GCA_023700845.1 of Elusimicrobiota bacterium. GTDB lineage: Bacteria > Elusimicrobiota > Elusimicrobia > UBA1565 > UBA9628 > GWA2-66-18. Next base: position 1,214 of record JAMPYD010000455.1, read on the forward strand.
AAGAGCAGGTCCACCGTGCTGCGCCCCGCGTAGTCGGCGCCGGTATGGTTGGTGATGACGCCGACGCGCTTGCCCCGCAGAAGCTCGAAGTCCGCGCGCTCGAGGACGTCGATGCCGGCCAGCAGCGCGGCGGAGGCGGGCGCGGCCGCCGCCAGGCACAGGAGCAGCGCGATCAGGGGCCTCATCGGGGGGACGCTACCAAAGACGAAGCCGCCGCGCCAGGGCCTCGCGGCGCGCCGGCGGGTCATAAAAACTCGACACCGAAAGCACCCGCCGGATATGTCCCAGTCCGCCCCGCGGGCTTACAATGGACCCATGGCTACCCAGATGCTGCCCGTGGGGCTCATGGCGCGCGCCGAAGATTTTCCCGCGCAGCTCTCCGCCGGGCGTCCCCTGTTCGTCGCCGGGGACGAGAGGGTCCTGCGCGGCCTGCCCAAAGGCGACTGGGTGGGGGGCACCAGCGCCTATTTCATCTCGGAGGAGGGCGGCCTGCACTCGCGGGACCGGCTGAGCGTCGTCGCCGCTCCGGAGTTCGCGACCGGTTGGTCGATCAAGGTTTACGACGCGGCCTCCGTCGCCGACGTCTATACGGACGCCCCGGACAACGGCTACAGCCTCATCGTGATCCCGGGCGGGAGCGGCACGCTGCGGGCCTTCGCGCTCAACGGCCCGCGCTACGCGAATTTCGCCAGCCGGCCTCTGGCCGGCTGGGTCACGGGAGTCGACCTCGCCGAGATCGGCAGGGCCTCGCCGCGGGTCTTCGACGGCCGCACCGGAAGGTCCTACGACGACGCCGCGGTCGTGCTCCATGTGTCCCTGCCCAGGTCGAAAACCGCCGAGGTGGGCCTCGTCAACATCTTCGAGCCCGGGAACGGCGAGGTCCTGACCTTCCCGGTCGACGGCTTCACCGCGACGGAGGCGTTCGTCGACGGGAAGCTGGTCCCGCTCGTCCGCTACATCAAGGAGCGGCGCCTCGACACCCGGCTGCCGCTGGTCGCCGATTACAACGGCGCGTTCGTGAACACCTCGTTTCAAAGCGTCGACGAAGCGGCTCAGGAGGTCCGATTCTACGGCCCGATCTTCCGGGGGGTCCGCTACCGTCTGGCCCGCCCGGTCGGAGACTACGTCTCCGCGTTCGCGTCCCAGCTCCCGAAGGAGCTCGCCTCCGGCGTCGACTACTCGTGCAACTGCATCCTGAACTACCTCTACGCGGGCCTCGAGGGACGCCGCACGCCCGGCTTCACGGGACCGACCACCTTCGGCGAGATCGCCTACCAGCTGCTCAATCAGACCCTCGTCTACCTCAAGATCACGGACGCGAACCTCGCCGACCGCCTGCGCGGGGAGACGGCCCTGCGCAAGCAGTTCCACGCCCTCGAGACCGTCGCCCAGGGGCTGGAGTCCTTCAACTCCATGGTCTCGCACGACCTGCGCGCTCCGCTGAGGCACATGCGCGAATTCTCCCGTCTGCTGCAGGAGTCGC
>JAMPYD010000456.1 GCA_023700845.1 Elusimicrobiota bacterium
CCGCCTTCTCGCCGCGCGCCTCGAAGACCGTGCCGTCGGACGCCTCCCGCCGCAGGAAGACCGCACCGCGCGCCTGCCAGGTCCGGTCCGCGTGGCGGAACAGGGCCCAATCGCTCGTCAGGCGCGTGCCCGCCGACTGGTAGCGGACGTCGCCGATGAACTCCTCCTCCTTGCTGTCCCCGCGGCGGATCACCCACTCCTTGCTGCGCACGACGCTGCCCGCGACCGAGGACGGCGGAGAGGCGGAGGGCGCCGCGGCGGCGGCCGGCGCGCACAGCAGGGCCAGCAGGGGGAGAAGGCTCACCGCTGCGCCCCGCTCAAGGTCGAGCTCTGGTTGAAGATCCGGATCTCGGAGAGATCGGGCTTGGCCTCGAGGCCCTTGCCGCGGAGCACCCCTTCCGGCCTTTTCACCAGGATGTCGGCGGTCGTCGTGAAGCGGCCGCGCGCGGAATCGTAGAACAGCTCGCTCGTGGTCAGGCGCGAGCGGTCGTCGAAGGAGTCGAGGACCACGGAGGAGGAAAGCCTCACGCCGTTCGTCTCGGTGTCGGCCTCGCCGGAGAGGGCGGTGACGCGGGAAACGGCCTTCCCCTTCTTGTAGAAATCCATCACCGGCTCGGTCAAGGTCGCGAGCTTCGCGTCCTCGCGCAGGACGGCGCGCCGGGACCTGAGCGTCCAGGAGGGCTCGCCCTTTTCGGACTGGCTGAGCGTCAGGCCCTCCATGACCTGGCGGCGCTCCTCGCGGCCGTTCTCGCCGGCCTTCCCGCAGGCCGACGAGGCGAGCAGGACGGCCGCGAGAAGGTGCCGCATCTCACTTGGTCGGGGCCGCGGCGGGCGCGTCGTCCGGCGGGGCCTTGAGCTGATCCTCGCGCAGGTGCACCTTGCCCCCGGGGTTCAGCCACGGGGTCATCTCCATCGGGATGCGGCGCAGCTGGTAGGGCTTGGGCAGGCGGCTCAGCGCGTAGGAGACGCCGAAGTAGGCGACCGTCAGCACGCCGTAGATGACGCCGAGCGTGCGCGCGTGCCACTGCGCGTCGGGGAACCACGGAGGGGAGATCAGGGCCTCCTGGGCGGCCGCCTTCTTGGACTTCTTCGATTGCTGGGGCTGGTTCGGCTGCGGGGGATTCGGCTGGCTCATCGGAGCTCCTTGGACAGCGCGTCGAAGCGGCGGACTTCGCGCAGAAACGAGGGGACGTCGGCGAGCGCCAGCGCGTTCGGCCCGTCGGAGAGCGCCTTGTCGGGATCGGGGTGGGTCTCGAAGAACACGCCCGCGACGCCGACGGCGGCGGCGGCCCGGGCGATCGGGCGCACGAACTGGCGCTGGCCGCCGGTCGTCGCGCCGTTGCCGCCGGGAAGCTGGACGCAGTGCGTCGCGTCGTGGATTATGGGGAAGCCGAAGGAGCGCATGATCTCGTAGGAACGCATGTCCACGATCAGGTTGCCGTAGCCGAAGGTGGCTCCGCGCTCGGTCAGGAGGATGTTCCGGTTGCCCGTCGAGAGGATCTTCTCGACGGCGTGCTTCATGTCCCAGGGGGAGAGGAACTGGCCCTTCTTGACGTTGACCGCCTTCCCCGTGCGCCCGCAGGCGATCAGGAGGTCGGTCTGACGGCTCAGGAACGCGGGCACCTGGAGCATGTCCACGTAGCGCGCGGCGATCGCCGCGTGCGAGGGCTCATGGACGTCGGTCACGCACGGCACGCCCAGCTCGGCGGCCACCTTGGCCAGGGTCCGGAGCCCTTCCTCCATGCCGGGGCCGCGGTAGGAGCTGACCGAGGTGCGGTTGGCCTTGTCGAAGGACGCCTTGAGCACGAAGCCCGGCTTGCCGGCCGCCTTCTTCAGGGCGCGGCCGACGGTGCGCAGGAGCTTCTCCGATTCGATGACGCACGGCCCGCCGATGAACGCGACGGGGAGGCGGTTGCCGAACCGGACCTTGCCGGCCTTGACCACGTTCTCACGCATGAATCGGGTTCCTCGCGTAATTCTCGGCCCGCTCGACGCACGCCGCGACGAAGTCGCGGAACAGCGGGTGCGGCGCCTCGGGGCGGCTCTTGAACTCCGGATGGAACTGGCAGGCCACGAACCACGGGTGGTCCTTGAGCTCGACGATCTCGACGAGGTTTTTCGGGGCGTGCAGGCCGGCGATGGTCAGGCCGGCGTCCTCGAGCAGCTTGCGGAATTTGTTGTTGACCTCGAAGCGGTGCCGGTGGCGCTCGGAGATGTTCAGAGCGCCGTAGGCCTTGTGCGAGAGCGAGCCCTTCTTGATGGTGCACTCGTACGTGCCCAGGCGCATCGTCGCGCCCTTGTCCTTCACCGACTTCTGCTCGGGCAGGAGGTCGATGACGGGGTAGCGGGACTTCTGGTCGAACTCGGTCGAATGGGCGCCGCTGAGCTTGAGCACGTTGCGGGAGAACTCGATGACCGCGATCTGCAGGCCGAGGCAGAGGCCGAAGTACGGGATCTTCTTCTCGCGCGCGAGCTGGGCCACGCGGATCTTGCCCTCGATGCCCCGGTCGCCGAAGCCGCCGGGGACGAGGATGCCGTGCACGCCCTCGAGCTGCTCGTGGATCTTGGGGTCGGTCGTGTCGAGGAAGCGGATCTTGACCTTCGCCTCGTTGGCGATGCCGCCGTGCACGAGCGCCTCGTTGACGGACTTGTAGGCGTCCTTGTAGTCGGTGTACTTGCCGGCGAGCGCGAC
>JAMPYD010000457.1 GCA_023700845.1 Elusimicrobiota bacterium
CTGCAAAGAGGGCGACGTCGTCAAGCCGGGGCACGTCATCTGCATGATCGAGGCCATGAAGGTCTTCAACGAGATCAAGGCCGAGTTCCCGTGCACGATCGTGAAGTGCCTCGTCGAGAACGGCAAGCCGGTCAAGTCCGGCCAAGACCTCATCATCGTCGCGCGATAAGCGCCGCGACCTCGCCGGAAACCCCCGCCGCCGGAATATCGCTTCATTCCATTGGCCGCCTGCAAAAGCGAGGGAGCCATAGCTCCGGAGCGATGTCGAATCGCCGGGTCGGGCAGCGCTGACACCCCCTGGAAAACTCACAAAAAACCGCTATAATTCGCTTCCATGGCAATCAACCGATACCGTTCGGCGGCGAAAGCGACGAAGGCGACCAAGCGCAAGGACATCCTGCCGTCCGCGATCCGCTGGGTCGCGTTCTTTCTCGGCGCCGTCTATCTCGGCTGGGCCCTCGCGTTCCCGCAGTACTCGGGCGTGATCGGCCAGGGGCTCTCCGAGTTCCTGTTCAAGCGCTTCGGCGCGGCCTCCTATCTTCTGCCGGTGTTCCTGTTCAACGGCCTGCTGCAGCACGTCCTGCGCGGCAAGTCCTCGGGCTGGATGGTCACGAGCATCGCGTCGCTGTGCGGCCTGCTCGCGGGCACGGCGCTGTCGGCGCAGATCGGCGGCTGGATGGGCCTGGACGCGCTGCTCTCGGGCGGGACGTGGGGCGCGGCGATCGGCGGCGTGCTGACGTCGGGCATGGGCGCGGTCGGCGCGTTCCTGCTGGCCCTCGGCGGCTTCCTGTTCGCCCTGCAGGTCTGCTTCGAGATCCGCTGGTCGGCCGTCGCGCAGACCTTCGCCAAGCTCCTCGCCGAGGACTACGCCGAGTGGACCAAGGCCCGCGCGGAGATGAAGGCGCTGAAGGCCAAGGCGCCGGCGCAGGACGAGGCGGCCAAGTCCAAATCGAAGGCCAAGGACGCGGACCTGCCCAAGGCCAAGCCCGCCCCCGAGTCCCTGCCGCTGCCGAAGCCCGTGGACACGCGCGAGGTCAAGCCCATGAACGGCGCGCCCAAGCTCGTCGTCGACAAGGACGCCAAGGTCAAGGCCGTGGAGGGGGAGCGCATCGCCCCCGCGCCGCCCACCGCCGCGTACAAGGACTACAAGCTCCCGAGCCTCGAGCTGCTCTCCATGCCCTCCGACGCGCGCAAGCGCGGCAAGCCCACCGAGGAGGAGATCGCGCAGGCCGTCGCCGACCTCGAGCGCACGCTCAAGAGCTTCGACATCGACGCGCGCGTCTCCGGCTACTCGCCGGGGCCCGTGATCACGCGCTACGAGATCTCCCCGGCGCCCGGCGTGAAGGTGTCCTCCATCGTCGCGCTCGAGAACGACATCGCGCTGGCGATGCGCGCCAAGGGCATCCGCATCGTGGCCCCGATCCCGGGCAAGGCCGCCGTCGGCATCGAGCTGCCCAACCCGCGCCAGGCCGCCGTCGTCCTGCGCGAGATTCTCCAGAGCGAGGCGATCCCGCAAAGCGCGCCGCTGCTGTCCTTCGGCCTCGGCCTGTCCGCGTCCGGCGAGCCCGTCGCCGCCGACATCGCCAAGATGCCGCACGTGCTCGTCGCCGGCGCCACCGGCTCGGGCAAGTCGGTGCTGATCCACTCGATGGTCATGAGCATCCTCTTCCGGGCCCGCCCCGACGAGGTCAAGTTCGTCATGATCGACCCCAAGCGCACCGAGCTGACGTTCTACGAAGGCATCCCGCATCTCTTCGACCCGATGGTGGAGCCGGCGCGCGTGTCGGTGATCACGAATCCGAAGGACGCGGCGAAGGCGCTCAAAGCCCTGCTCTCGTTGATGGAAAAGCGGTATGAGCGTCTGCAGCTGCACGGGCAGAGGAACATCGAGGGCTACAACGCGATGGCGGATAAGAAGGGACTCCCGCGGGAGTTCTACGTGGTGGTGATCATCGACGAGCTCGCGGACCTGATGCTCATCGCGGGGGACATCGTCGAGGACGCGATCCAGAGGCTCACCCAGATGGCGAGAGCCGTGGGCATCCACATGGTGCTCGCCACCCAGCGCCCGTCGGTCGACGTGATCACGGGCGTGATCAAGGCCAACCTGCCGAGCCGCATCGCGTTGCAAGTCATCTCCAAAATCGACTCGAAGGTCATTCTCGACGGGTCGGGGGCGGAAAGCCTCCAAGGAAGAGGAGATCTTTTATATTTGTCGAGCGGAGCCCAGAAGCCGGAGCGGTGTCAGGGGGCGTACGTGTCGGAGGACGAGATACGGGGCCTCGTGGACTACCTGAAGACGCAGGGGAAGGCCGACTACCCGATGCTCGAGACGATGGCGGTCAAGGGCGGGGCGGCGGCGGATCTGTCGCAGTTCGGGGTGGAGCCGCTCGAGTTCTCGCAGGCGTTGAAGCTCATTCTTGAACGACGTCGAATTTCGCAGGACCTGCTGAAGTCGCAGTTCGGGTCCTCGGCGCGGGCGACGAACATCCTGTCGGCGCTGGAAGTGAAGGAGTTCATCCACAAGCCCGAGGGGACCAATCGGTGGGAGATTCGTTTTGATACGATTGAGGACTACATGAAGGTGCATTTCCCGCAGGTGCCGATCGATCGGAAGGATTAACGGATTAACGACATGGGGAACCTTGCTGTCGCCGCGCTGCTCGCTCTGACGACCGGCATAGGACAGA
>JAMPYD010000024.1 GCA_023700845.1 Elusimicrobiota bacterium
AGGCTGTCGAACTGGACGTAGAAGCCGTCGACGAAGCTGTCGCCGTGGCAGTTGAGGCAGGCGGCCTTCATCTTGCCGCGGCGCTGCTGCCAGGTGAGTATGCTCGCCACCTTGCGCGTCACCTTGCGGTTGACGAGCGCGTCGCCCTCGCGGACCTTCTCGACCGTCTCGACGCTGTCGCCGACCTTGGGCAGGGCGCGCGGCTCGGGGTAGTCCTCCTTGAAGCCGTCCGCGAAGACGACGAGGTTGAGCTTGGCGCTGACCGCGGGGCGCAAGGTCCAGCTGATGCGCTCGCCGACGTCGTGGCTGTTGCCCTCGACCTTGCCGTCCTTGGTCATGTGGCCCGAGATGTGGCAGGAGGCGCAGGTCGGCGCCGCCGAGTAGTCCTTGCCGAGGATCCACGAGTCCTTGTCGAGCGCCATCTTGTCGCGGTTGGCGTTGAAGGCGATGCCGTGCTTGGACTCGTTGTAGATCTCGATCTGCGGATGGTCGGGGCCCATGTGGCACTTGCCGCAGTTTTCCGGGTTGCGCGCGGTCTTGGCCTCGAAGGAATGGCGCGAGTGGCAGGCGTTGCACGAGCCGCGCGAGCCGTCGGGGTTGATGCGGCCGATGCCGCTGTTGGGCCAGGTCTCGGGGTCGAGCACCGGCTTGCCCTCGGGGCCCTCGCGCAGGAGCGCGCCCTTGGCGTCCTTCTTGAACTTGACCACGCCGCCGTGGCACTGCAGGCAGCCGTTGACGGCGTCGGCGTTGTTGCCCGGCATGCCCGCCGCCTTCTCGGCCAGCACGTTGTCGAGGCTGGCGAGGATCTCGCCGGCCAGCGCGTGGTGGCTGCGGGAGAACTGCTCGTTCTCCTTCTCGTGGCACTTGGCGCAGTCCTTGGGCGTGACGATCATGGAGATGCGCTCGCCGCGGTGGACCCAGGAGCCGGGGTTGTCCTTCTCCGCGCCGTGGCAGGCGAGGCAGTCGACGCCGTTCGCGGCGTGCTTGGAGCGGTCCCACTCCATCACGAGCGCCGCGGAGTGCTTGCGGTGGCAGTCGGCGCAGCTCTCGGCCGCGCGCGCCGCGGCCGGCAGCAAGGTCAGGAGAAAGGCGGCGGACAGGGACATCAAGGTGTTTTTCATGTGAACCTCTGGGAAGCCGGTAATTCGGATTCCAATATCCGAATAATGGACAAGATTCGCCCTTCGGGGCAATTCCATTCCACGGCGCGGCCGAGAACTCGGCGCGAGCGGGCTATTCCTTCCGGAGATCCCGAAACAGGCTCATGGAGGGGGCGCCGGGGAGCGTCGGGTTGAAGACATATCCCTTCACCCAAGATCGCTGGACCCTCACGCCGGCGGCCTCGGCGACGGGAATTTGCGGGATATCCTCGTACCAGAGGCGCTGGAGCCGGCGGTACAAGCGCTCGCGCTCCTTCGGATCCCCCGCCGCGACGGCCGCTTCGATGAGGCGGTCCGCCTCGGGGCTGACGTAGCCCGTCACCTTGCCGGCGTAGCTGCTGTGCATCATCCCGTGAAAGAGGGGGTGAGGATCGAGCGTCGTGAACTGAGCGACGTCCAGGAGGAGGGTCGCCTTCTTCGTCGCGTAGAACTCGATGGATGTGCCGATCTGAACCGCCCGGATATCGACGTGGAACTTGGGATTCAGCCGTTCGAGGCCGCGCTGTATCATCAGCGCGACGACCTGGTCCTTGGCCTTGCCGGACGAGTAATGGAAGGTGAACCGGAAGCCCTTCTCCCAGAGCCGCCCGCCCCAGGCCTTTTTCAGATGCTCCCCGGCCCGCGCCGGATCGTAAGAGTACCCCGCCTGCTCGGGGTCGAAGCCCGGAAGCCCGCGCGGAACGGGCCCACGCGCGCGGCGCCCGCCGCCCATCACGTCCCGGACGAAGCCGTCGTAGTCGATGAGGCTGGCGACGGCCTTGCGCACGTCCGGATCCTTGAAGAAGTCCGGCGGGATGCCCTCGCCGTCGAGCCGGCCGGAGCCGCTGAAGGGGTTTCCGGCCGTGCTGATCGCGAGGTTGAAGGCGACCACTTCCTCGAATCCGATCAGCGGAAGGTTGTCGAGCACCTGCACGCCTTCCATGTCCTTGAGAAGCGTGCGCTGGGCGCTCTCGGCGTAGATCACGTCCGCGTCGCCCGCGCCCAAGGACAGGCGCCTCACATTGAAGTCCTCGACGGTCTTGATGACGACGCGCTTGAGCCGGGCGGGCCCTCGCCAGTAACCGTCGTGCCGGACAAGGTGGATGGCGCGGTCCGTGGCGTCCCAGCGTTCGACGCGAAACGGGCCGGTGCAGTCCACCCCGAAGCGCAGGGGGCTGTCCTCGCGCTTGCGGTTGTTGTAGCGGGCGAGCGTCTCCCCCCTGCCGTCCCAGTCGTTTTGAGCGACGGTTCCTTTTTTCGCCAAGACGGCTCCGAACCGGGCCAGCAGGGCGAGGAACGGCGCGTAGGGACGCTCCAGCGTGACGACAAGATCGTTTCCTTCGACGCGGATCGCCTGATCCGCGCGCCGGAACACGTCGGGCCGAAGCACGCCCGCGGCGTCGCGCGTGGAGTTGAGGCCGAGGATCGGCTGCAGCAGTTCCTGGGACGGCCCGTTGTCCCGATCGAGGAGAAGAAAGCGCAGCAGCGAGTACTTCACGTCCTCCGGGGACATCAGGCTTCCGTCGTGGAAACGCACGCCCCGGCGCAGATGAAACCGGTACGATCGCCCATCCGCGGAGATCTGGCCGTTCTCCCGGGACGGCACGCTGGTCGCCAGCCCCGGAGCCAGGGCCGGCGCGGCGCCCTCGACGGTGGTCACCAGGTACTCGCAGACGTTGGCGAGCAAGCCCCGGCTTTGAAGGTTGTACGCGTTCGCCGGGTCCACGGAATTCGGCTCGACGGCGTTGAGGACGACGAGCGTGTCCGGATTTTTGACGGCGGAAAACGCCGGAGCGGCGGCGAGCAGGAGCGCCAGGGCTGTTTTAATCATGGCGGTCAGCGCAGCCGCGCCGCGAGGATTTTGTCGCCGGGCTGGAGCTCGTCGAGGACGTCCATGCCCGCGGTCACGCGGCCGAAGGCCGTGTAGCGGCCGTCGAGGTGGGGCGTGGGCACGAGGCTGACGAAGAGCTGGCAGCCGCCCGTGTCGGGGCCGGCCTTGGGCATGCCGAGCGTCCCCCGCAGAAACGGAAGGCGGTTGACCTCGTCGACGAGGCGGAAGCCGTCGTCGCCCCAGCCCGAGCCGCGCGGGTCGCCGCCCTGCACGACGAAGGCGGTCACGACGCGGTGCCAGACCGTGCCGTCATAGACGCCGCGGCGCGCCGCGTCGGCGATCGCGGCGGCGGTGTTGGGCGCGGCGTCCTTGTCGAGGAACAGCTCGACGGTCCCCCGCTGCGTCTCGAGAACCATAGTGGGGGACGCGGACAGCGGCGGGAACGTCTTGGGCGGTTCGAGGGCGGGGCCGGCCTTGACCGTCACGCCGGAGGCCTTGAGCGCCTTGCGCAGGGAATCGCGGACCTCGGCGGTCAGGCCGGGGCGCTCCCACGCCGAGCGCAGGGCGCCCGCGAAAGCCGGGGACTTGCGCTCGGTCGCGGCGTCGACGGCCGTGCCGAGAAGCTCGAGCGGGGCCTTCGGATCGCGCAGGACGCCCTCGATCGCGGCCGCGGCGAGCGGCGACGTCGACGCGGCCAGGGACTCGAGCGCCTGGGCGGCGACGCGGGCGTCTGGGTCGGCGACGCCGGCGCTCAGGATCGCGTCGGAGCCGGGGAGGAGGGCGCTCGCCTCGTAGGCGCGGGAGCGGATCCACCAGTGCGGGTCTTGGCGGGCGGCCGAGAGGCGGGAGGCCTCGGCGGCGCCGCGGAGCTTGGCGAGGGCGAGGAGGGCGCGGCCGCGGGGCATGGGGCCGTCCGTGTCGGCCATCTTCTCCAAACGGACGGCCAACGAAGCGTCGCCGGTCGCGGCGACGGCGTCGGCGGCGGCGGCGCGGACGTGATGCGAGGGGTCGAGAAATACCGACGAGGGGAGTTCTCCCGCGGCCTTGGCGGCGCCGTAACCGGCGGCCGCCTCGCCGCGGACGTAGGGGTCGGGGTCGGATAAAAGGGAAACGTCGACGCGACGGCCCAGCTTCGTCAACGAACGAACGGCAAAAAGACGGGTGACCTTGTGGGTGTCCTTCACGGCCAGCGTCAACATCTTCTCGGCGCGGATATCAGGAAAACGAGTGAACGCGTAGTTCGCTCGCCAACGGACCTCGGGGTCGGAGTCGACGGCGAGCGTCAACAGCTTATTGAGGCTTGCCGTCGAGTACTCGGGCACCCTCTTCAGGAATCTTCTTCGGAACAAGGCCAAAGCGACTTCGCCTCTCACGCCGGCGTCGATGTCGGTGGCGGCGGACAGCAGGGTATCCTCGACGTTCATGCCGCCGGTTTTGCCCAGCGCCTCCACGGCGGCGCGGCGCACGCTCGCTTCGGGGTCGGAGACGGCGGGGATCAGGGCCTCGGCGGCGGACTCGCGCAGGGAGATCGAGACGGCGGGCTCGGGCTCGCCCTCGGGAACCTCGGCGAGGCCGAGCTGGCCCAGGTCCCACGCGGCGCGCGCGCGGAGCGCGGCGTCCGTCGAGCCCAGCCCGGCGCGAAGCGACGCCAGGCGGGCCGGCGCCGTCCGGCGCGAGGCGCCGCCGCAGGCCGTCAGGACGAGGAGGCCGGCGAGAGCGAGCGCGCGCACGCCCCGATTATATATCCTTAGTGCCGCCCATGCGACGAACTCCCCTTTTCGCCGTCATCGCCCTGCTCCTCGCGTCCTGCGTCACGATCGAGCCGCCGCCCAATCCGCGCGGGGCGGTCAAGCCCGGCCAGCGCCTGATCGTCCTGGTCCATCAGGCCCCGGGGCCGTGGATCGTGGCCGACCCCGACTCCAAGGCGGAATCCGCGATGAAGATGCTGCCGCTGGGCACCTTCCTGCAGGGCGTGCAGGAGGAGAGGATCAACACCCTCTCGAAGGAGATCCAGCCGTATCTGCCCCGCCCGCGCTACGACCAGGCCGTCGAGGCCGCGCTGATCCAGTCCCTCAAGGCCGCGCACGACGGCCCGGTTCAGACCGCCGCCGAGGCCGGCATCGCCCCGGCCCAGCGCAAGGACTGGAACGCGGCGTCCGACCAGCTCGACTGGCGCCGCAAGTACTACTTCACGGACCCGTCCATCCCCTCGCCGCGCGATTACTCGAAGCTCCTCTCGCTCGACGACGCCGTCGTCGTCGAGGTGAACCTCTCCTTCGGCCTCGAGCCCGACGCGCAGGACCGGACCCTGCCCCTGCTGTCCGCCGCCGCGCGCGCCTACCGCGCCGACACCACGCGCATGCTGTGGAGCCGCGAGGAGCGCCTGAGCGACACGACCTCGTCCTCGACGCTCACCGAGTTCCGCGCCGCGCCCGTGGAGCTCACGGACCGCCTGTACGTCATGTCCGTCCCGCTCGCGGGAAAAATCGCGGCGGGGCTCGCCCAGGACGCGGGGCTGAGGCCGGCGGCGCCGCCGCGCCGCGCCGACCCGCCCCCCGCGCCGGGCCTCCTCGATCTGTCCTCCCCCGCTCCCGTCGCGGCGCCGTCCGCTCCGCCCGCCCCGGTCGAGCCGGAAAAGCCGCAAGCGACCAGCCCTTCCCAGTGAGGAGCGTCGTCGCGGCCGTCGCGGGCGCCACCGGGCTCGTCGGAAGCCGCGTGCTCCGCCGCCTGCTCGACGACCCCGGGACCGCGCGCGTGATCGCGCCGACGCGCCGCCCGCTGCCGGCGCACCCGAAGCTCGACAACCCGATCATCGCGTCCGGGTGGCCGGCGCCGGCGGGGCTCGACGAGGCCTACGGCTGCCTCGGCACCACGCGCGGGGACGCGGGTAGCGCGGACGCTTTTCGCGCCGTGGACCTCGACCTGACCGTCGCCTTCGCGCGGGCGGCGAAGGCGGGCGGCGCGCGCCGCTTCGGCCTCGTCTCCTCCGCCGGCGCGAACGCCGCCTCCCTCTTCCTGTATCCGCGGACCAAGGGAGAGGCGGAGAAGGCGGTCGCGGGGCTCGGCTTCGAGACCTGCGTGATCGCGCGGCCGTCCCTGCTGCTCGGCGAGCGCGCCCGGCCCCGGCCCGCGGAGAGGCTCGGCGAGGCGGTCCTCGGCCTCGCGGCGCCGCTGCTCGTCGGCCCGTGGCGGAAGTACCGCGCGATCTCCGCGGACGCCGTCGCCGCCGCGCTGATCGCCTCGGTGCGGGGACGCTTCCCCGGCGCGTTGACGCTCGAGTCCGACGCGCTTCAGGGTCATTTAGTAGAATAAGCGTATGAACGCCCTCAACGTCGCCGTGGCGGGCCTCGGCACCGTCGGCCGCGAAACGGTCCGCCTCCTGCGCGCGCGCCGCGCCGAGCTCAAGGAGCGCCTCGGCGCCGAGCTGCGCCTGGTCGCCGTCGCCGACCGCGCCGCCGCGCGCGAGGCCCGCGCGCTGGGCCTCCCCGCCTCGGTCGTCCGCTACGGCGACCCGCTCGAGATGGCCCGCCGCGCCGAGGCCGACCTGTTCGTCGAGCTGCTCGGCGGCCTGGAGACGCCCAAGCGCTTCGCGACGACGGTCCTCGGCCGCGGCAAGGCGCTGGTCACGGCCAACAAGCGCCTGCTCGCCCACGCCTGGCCCGACGTCGCGGGCGCGGCGCGCGCCGGAGGCGCGCGGCTCGCCTTCGAGGGCAGCGTCGCCGGCGGCATCCCGGTCCTGCGCGCGCTCGAGCTGTCGTTCTCCGGAGACCGCGTGCTCGGCCTCGACGGCATCCGCAACGGGACGACCACTTCCCTACTGTCGCGCGGAGAGGAAGGCGCGTCCCCCGCGGACGCCCTCGCCGAGGCGCAGGCGCTCGGCTTCGCCGAGAAAGACCCGTCGATGGACCTCTCCGGGCAGGACGCCGCGCAGAAGCTGACCGTGCTCGCCGGCCTCGTCACCGGCGGCTGGCTGAAGCCCGGCTCGTTTCCCGTCGCGGGCATCGAGCCCGTGACCGCGCGCGACCTCTCCTTCGCCCGCGAGCGCCTGGGCATGGCCGCGCGGCTCGTCGCCTCGCTGCGCTTCTCCGGCAAGCCGGGCGCGCCCGCCGTCTCGGCCTCCGTGGCCCCGACCTTGGTCCCCCTCGGCCACCCGCTCGCCGCGGTCCGGCGCCAGTACAACGCCCTGCTCGTGCACACCGCGTCGGCCGGGGACCTCATGTTCTACGGCCGGGGCGCGGGCGCCGGGCCGACGGCGTCGGCCGTGCTCGCCGACGTGTTCGTCCTCGCGCGCGACATCCGGGGCGGCCTGCCCCCCGCGCAGTCCGCGTCGCGTCGGCTGGACCTGGCCTCGCCCGACCACGCGGTGTCCCCGTTCTACCTGCGCCTCGAGGTCCTCGACCGCCCCGGCGCCCTGGCCCGCATCGCCGACGCGCTCGCCGACGCGGGCGTCTCGATCGCCGCGATCCATCAGGACAAGGCGGTCGGCGGGCGCTCGGTGCCGGTGATGATCGTCACGCACGCGACCCCGCGCGGGCGCTTCGAACGCGCGCGCAAGCGCATCATGTCCTTGGCCGCGGTCAAGCCGTCCCACTGCGCGATGAGGATGATGGCGTGAGCGGCCTGATCTCGCGCTGGCACCGCCGCCTGCCGGTGACGGCGCGCACGCCGATCATCACGCTCGGCGAAGGGAACACCCCCCTCGTCCGGGCCGACCGCGTGGCGAAGGCCGCGGGCCTGCCGCCGGGCTCGGTCTTCCTCAAGGTCGAGGGCGCCAACCCGACGGGTTCATTTAAAGATCGGGGCATGACGCTCGCGATCTCGAAGGCCGTCGAGGCGGGCGCGACCGGCGTGCTGTGCGCCTCCACCGGCAACACCTCGGCGTCGGCGGCCGCCTACGCGGCGCGCGCCGGCCTGCGCTGCGTCGTCTTCCTGCCCAAGGGCAAGGTCGCCGCGGGCAAGCTCTCCCAGGCGGTCATGCACGGCGCCGAGATCGTCGAGGTCGCCGGCAACTTCGACCAGGCGCTGGAGATGGCCGTCGAGGCGGCGAAGACGAAGGGCTTCGCCCTCGTCAACTCCTCGAACCCTTTCCGCATCGAGGGCCAGAAGACCGCGGCCTTCGAGATCCTGGAGCAGCTCGGCCGCGCGCCCGACAACCATTTCATCCCCGTGGGCAACGCCGGCAACATCACCGCGTACTGGCGGGGCTACAAGGAGAGCGGCGCCGCGCCGCGCATGTTCGGCTGGCAGGCCGCGGGTGCGGCGCCCCTCGTCTCCGGCAAGCCCGTCCTGAACCCCGCGACGATCGCGACGGCCATCCGCATCGGCCGCCCGGTGTCCTGGGACGGCGCGGTCGCCGCGCGCGACGAGTCCGGCGGCCTGATCGGCAAGGTGACCGACGCCGAGATCCTCGCCGCGTACCGCTTCCTCGCGCGCTCCGAGGGCGTGTTCTGCGAGCCCTCCTCGGCCGCCTCCGTCGCCGGCCTGCTCAAGCTCGGCAAAAAAGGCAAGGCGCCGAGCGGCGTCAGCGTCTGCGTGCTGACGGGCAACGGCCTCAAGGACCCGGACATCACCGCGCGCTTCGCGCCGAGGATCCGGCGCGTGAAGGCCGGCGGGGCGATCAGGCTCTGACATGACCAAGGTCCTCGCGCGCGTGACGGTGACGGCCCCCGCCTCGACGAGCAACCTCGGCCCCGGCTTCGACTGCCTGGGCCTCGCCCTCGGCCTGCGCAACGAACTCACCCTAGAACTGCACGATGCATCAGGCAGTGTCATAGTAGAAGTCGAGGGCGCCGGCGCCGACACCCTCCCCCGCGGCGAGCAGAACATGCTCGTCCACGCCGCCCGCCAGGTCCTGCCGCCGGCCCTTCCCGGACGCCTCGTCTTCAAGGCGCGCAACCGCGTGCCGCTCGCGCGCGGCCTGGGCTCCTCGGCGGCGGCGATCGTCACCGGCCTGTGGGCCGGCGCGCACCTCCTCGGCACTTTGCGCCGCTCCGAGGACGAGCTCGAGCAGATGGCCGTCGCCCTCGAGGGGCATCCCGACAACATCGCCCCCTGCGTCCACGGCGGCCTCACCGCGAGCCTCGCGGTCGACGGCCGCGCGCGCGCCCACCGCCTCGGCATCCACCCCTCGCTGTCGGCCGTGGTCTGCATCCCCGACTTCGAGCTGTCCACGAAGAAGGCCCGGGGCGTGCTGCCCGAGACCGTCTACCTCGCCGACTCCGTGTTCAACACCTCGCGCGCGCTGCTGCTGACGAAGACGCTCGAGTCGGGCCACGTCTCGCGTCTGCCCGAGCTGATGAAGGACCGCCTGCACCAGCCCTACCGCGCCAAGCTCGTCCCCGGCCTCGAGGACGCGCTCGCCGCCGCCGTCGAGCACGGCGCCGCCGGCGCCGCGCTCTCCGGCTCGGGCCCGACCGTGTTCGCCTTCGTCGAGGGCCGCAACGCCTCCGCCGGCGAGGCCATGGTTCGGGCCTTCTCCAAGCACGGCGTCGCCAGCCGCTGGCTGGCCCTTCCCGTCGACCACCAGGGGGTGCGCGTCGAGCGCTAGGCATGCCCCCGCGGAAGATCACGGTCATGAAGTTCGGCGGCACCTCCGTCGCCGACCCCGAGAAGATCCAGCGCGCCGCCGAGCGCGCGATCGGCGAGCGCCGCAAGGGCTTCGGCGTCGTCGTCGTGGTGTCCGCCCCCGGCGACATGACCGACGAGCTGATCGCGCTGGCCGAGCGCATCACCCCCAAGCCGGACGACCGCGAGCTCGATCAGCTGATCACGACCGGCGAGCAGGTCGGCATCTCCCTCTTCGCGATGGCGTGCCGCTCCCGGGGCGTTCCCGCCATTTCCCTGACGGGCCCGCAGGCCGGCATCGCCGCGGTCGGCGACGCCGCGCGCGCCCAGATCCGGACGATCCGGACCGCGGCCATCCGCCGCCACCTGAAGGCCGGCCGCATCGTCGTCGTCGCCGGCTTCCAGGGCCTCGCCCCGAACGGCGACACCGTCACGCTCGGCCGCGGCGGCTCGGACCTCACCGCGGTGGCGCTGGCCTCGGCGCTCAGGACCGGGCGCTGCGAGATCTTTTCCGACGTGAAGGGCGTCTACACCGCCGACCCGCGCATCGTCCACGACGCCCGCAAGCTGTCCCGCATCTCCTTCGAGGAGATGCTCGAGCTCGCCGGCTCCGGCGCGCAGGTCATGCAGGCCCGCTCGATGGAGGTCGCCGAGCGCTTCGGCGTCGAGATCCACGTCCGCTCCGCCTTCCACCCCCTTCCCGGAACCTGGGTCGTCGCCAAGGAGAAGCTCATGCTGGAAAAAGCCTTCGTCTCAAGCCTCGCCCTCGACAAGAGCGAGGTGCGCCTGACCGTCGTCGGCGTCCCCGACCAGCCCGGCGTCGCCGCGAAGGTCCTGACCGCCCTCGCCTCCGCCGACATCCCCGTGGACATGATCATCCAGTCCGCGCCGAGCCAGGCCGGCGTCAACGACATGTCCTTCATGACGCCGAAGGCGTTCGCGGTCAAGGCCAAAAAGGCCCTCGAGGGCGTCGCCAAGGCCCTGCGCGCGGAGCGCGTCGACCTCAACGAGGCCGTCGCCAAGATCTCCGCCGTCGGCACGGGCTTTCGCCACTCCCCGAAGATCGCGGCGACGATGTTCTCCGCGCTGGCGGAGCAGAAGATCAACATCCACATGATCTCCGCCTCCGACCTGCGCGTGTCCTGCATCGTCGACTCGGCGCACGCCGAGTCGGCGCTGAAGGCGCTGCACAAGGCCTACGGCCTGGGGAAGGGGAAAAAATAATGTCCGTCTTCGTCGCCATCGACTTCGAGACCGCCGACCAAGGCCGCGACTCCGCCTGCTCCGTCGGCCTCGTGCGCGTGGAGAACGGCGTCGTCGTCAAGAAGGCCGTCCAGCTCATCCGCCCGCCGAGGCTCGAGGGCGGAGACCTGTTCACCCCCGCGCCGGCGGAGTTCATGTTCACCTACATCCACGGCATCAAGCCCGAGCAGGTGCTCGACGCGCCGACCTTCGCCCAGGCCTGGCCCAAGCTCTCCCCGATGCTCGCCGGCGCGCAGTTCCTGGCCGCGCACAACGCCCCGTTTGACGCAGGAGTCCTCGAGGCTTGCTGCATAGCCGCCAAGCTGCCCAAGCCCGCGCACCGCTTCATCTGCACCGTGCGCCTGGCGCGCAGCACCTGGAACATCTACCCGACCAAGCTCTCCAACGTCTGCCAGCACCTCAACATCGAGCTCAACCACCACGAGGCGCTCTCCGACGCCCACGCCTGCGCCCAGATCGTCATCGCCGCCGAAAAGAAAGGCGTCAAGATCTAGCGGCGCAGCGCGGCGAGTTGGGCGCCGGTGGCCAGGCTGACGCGCTCGAGCGAGAGCGTGCGGCCCTGGTCGACGACGACGATCGGGCCCAGGCCGGGAAGGTCCTTGTCCTCGATCACGCCCGGATAAGGCGGCATGCCCCGGTAGTCCATGCCGTCGGCCTCGGAGGCGACGAGCAGGTGGCGGCGCTCGGGCAGGTAGTAGACGCGCAGGGGCAGGTAGTAGTACTTGCCCAGGTGCACGACGGGCACGCCCGCGTCCGAGGCGGCCCGGATCCGGGCGGACAGGGCGTCGAGGCGGGGGTCGACCATGACGGCCGAGAAGAAATAGCCGGCGCAGCCCGCCGCGACGACGACGCCGGCGGCGGCGCGCGTCCAGCCCCGGCGCGCGCCCAGCGCCGCGAGCAGGAGCACGACGGGCGACAGCGGGACGAAGTACCGCGCCTGGGTGACGGGCCGGCCGCTCCACAGCTCGGCGGCGGCCACGAGCGCCAGCCCGGCGGCGAGGTAGGTCAGGCAGAAGCCGAAGGCGCGGCGCTCCGGGGACCCGTCCGGCGTCGCGCGCGCGTCCGCCGCGGCGGACAGCGCCAGCGCGGCGAAGCCGGCGCCGACGGCGACCCCGGTCCAGGCGGGCAGGGCCAGCCCGAGGAAGGTGACGTCGAAGAAGGCCGTGCCGAGAAGGTCCAGGACGCGCGGCGCGCTCAGCGCCTCCCCGACGACCGCGTCGCCGACGTGCGCGCGCAGCTGCGCGGCGAGCCTCGGCAGCCACGGGGCGAAGGCCAGCGCGGCGGCCGCGTGCGCGAGCAGGAAGCCGCGGACATCCGACCGGCGGGCGAGCCAGACGGCGTGGCCGGCGAGCAGGATCGCGAAGTAGTAATGCGTGTAGAGGCCGAGCGCGGCCAGCGCCGCGTAGGCGGCCCACAGCCGCGCGCGCGGCTTCTCCCCGGCCAGCGCGAGCGCGACGCGCATCGAGAGCAGGCTGAGGAGCAGCAGCAGCGAGTACGCCCGCCCGTCCTGCGCGACGTGGATCCAGAAGGAGGACAGGGCCGCGAGCCAGAGCGCGGGCAGGCGGGCGCGCTCGGGCAGCAGCCGCTCGGCGAGCGCGCGGAAGGCGAACAGGGAGCCGATCCCGCACAGCGCGGAGAACAGGCGCAGCCCCAGGCGCGGATCGGCGAAGGCCTCCAGCCAGAAGCGCATCAGCCCGTAGTACAGCGGCGGGTTGACCTCGTTGCTCACCAGCAGCGGGACCAGCTCGGCCAGGGGCCGGCCGGCGAGAAGCAAGGTGCTCGCCTCGTCGAACCACAGCGACTTCGCGCCGAGCAGCAGCAGGCGCAGCACGGCCCCGCTCAGCACCGCCGCGCCCGCCCATCTCGCCGCCTTGGTCATGGGCTTATTGTAGCGGTATCGTGTACCGCCTTTACAGGGCGCTCCGCCATGGATAGGATGGGGCCGTGCGGTCCGGACACGGGGCCGCGGAGGATAACGATATGGCGAAGAAGATGGAAGCGCTCCTGATCGCGAGCAAGGCGAAGGGAATCCTGAAGAAGGCCGGCTGCAACACCTCCGGCGACGCCCTCGAGGGCCTCAACGGAATGGTCTACTACTACCTCATCCAGGCCGCGAAGCGCGCCAAGGCCAACGGCCGCAAGACCGTCCGCAAGCACGACTTCCACATCGACTAGCCGCCGGCGGCGAAACGAAGC
>JAMPYD010000458.1 GCA_023700845.1 Elusimicrobiota bacterium
GCGTGCGGACGGTGAACTCCTTGACGTCGGTCTCGATCGGGCCGGCGGGGACCTCGGCGTGCTCGCGGCGGATCGCGGCGAGGATGTCCTCCACGGTGATCTGGCGGGCGCGCATCGCGTCCGCGTCGAGCCAGACGCGCAGGTTGCGGGGCACGAGCCCGCCGAGCAGGACCTCGCCGACGCCGGGCACGGTCTGGAAGCGGTTCTTCAGGTGGTCCTGGGCGTAGACCATCAGGTCCTTGACCGGCACGTCGCCGGAGAGGGCCAGCCACATGATCGGGTTGTCCTCGGGGTTGACCTTCGTCACGATCGGCGGGTCCATGTCCTTGGGCAGGCGCTGCTGGGCCTGCGCGATCTTGGTCTGGACCTCCTGGAGGGCGACGTCGATGCCGCGGTCGAGCTCGAACTCGATCGTGATCGCGGCGTGGCCCAGCTTCGAGGAGGAGGTGATCTCCTTGACGCCCTGGACCGAGGTGACGGCGTCCTCGATGATGTCGACGACCTCCGTCTCCATGATCTCGGGCGCCGCGCCTTCCCAGGAGACCGCGATGTTGACGATGGGGAAGTCCACGTCCGGCATCTGGGAGACGCCCATGCGCCCGTAGCCGATCCAGCCGAAGATCATCAGCGCGAACATCAGCATCCAGGCGAAGACGGGGTTCTTGATCGAAAGGTCGGATAAGGTCACAGATTCCCTCCGGGGACGCCCGCGGCGACTTCGAGCTGCACGCGGGACCAATAGGCGTCGATGCGCGCCGCGTTCTGCTGCAGGCGCGTCTGCTGAAGGACGTTGAGGCTGCCGAGGACGTCGAGGTTGGTCACCTGGCCGAGGCGGTAGTCCTCGGCCTGGGCCTTGGCGTTGTCCTCGGCCAGCTTCGCGGCCTTGTCGAGCGCGGCCGTGACGGCGATCGAGGACGTCAGCTTCCGGTGGGCCGAACGGGCGTCGAGCTCGGCGAGGCGGATCCCCTCGTCCAGGGACGCGCGCTTCGCCTTCAGGCGGGCCTCCTGCTGCCGCGTCTGCGCGCCGATCTCGCCGCCGCCGTACAGGGGAAGCGAGCCGGTGATCGCCGCGTCCCATTTCACGTCCGAGGTGAAGCTGGGGGGGCGCTGGAAGTAGTAGTTCGCGTCGAGCGCGATGACGGGCCAGCGCGCCCGCGAGGCGACCTTGACGTTGCGCTCGGCGGCGGACGACTCCTCGCGCCGGGCCTGGACGTCGGCGCGGGCGCGCGCCTTCGCCACCGCCGCGTCGAGCGGGGGGATCCCGGCGGACTGGGACACCGGGGCGGGGACCAGGCGCTCGTCGAGCCCGGTCAGGAAGGCGAGCTTGAACTGCGCGACCTGCTCGTCCGCGCGGGAGCTCTCGAGCTGGGCGAGGCCCGAGGCGAGCTGGGATTCGGCGGCGAGCATCTCGCTTGCTCGGGCGCGGCCGAGCTTGCGGAACTCCTTGAGGTCCCCGACGCGATTTTCGATGATGGCGACGAGGGCCTGGCGGATGCGGATGTCGTCCTGCGCGGTGAGCAGGTCGAGGTAGGCGCGCGCGACGTCGCGGTACAGGAGCTGCTTGGCGCGCTCCAGCGAGAGCTCCGCGGCGCGGCCGAGGTCCTTCGACGCGCGGTACGCCAGGAACTCGCGCAGGCCGGAGAACAGCGGCTGATGGAGCTTCACCCAGCCCTGCTCGCGGCGGCGCTGGAGGAACAGGCCCGACGCGCCGGGGGGGACGTCCTGAAGGGTCTCGGAGCCCTCGAGGCTGAGGTGGGGCATGACGCGGGAGAAGATCTCGTCCGCCTTGGCCAAGGACTCCTCGTAGGTCGCGCCGGAAATCGCGATCGCCTCGCTGCGCGCGAGCGCGAGCGCGTACGCCTCGGGAAGGGCGATCGGCCGCTCGGCCTGCGCCGCGGCGGAGAGGGGGAGGAGACAGGACGCCGCCAGGAAGAAGGCGCGGATCATACCAGGACCCCGCTGCCGCCGAGGAAGAACGAGACGACGCTCTCGGCCTCGCGCTCGAGCGGCCGGTCGTGGCCCTCGATGACCTTGCGCATGGTCAAAGTGCGGCACAGGCTGAAGAAGGCCCCGACCGCGAAGCTCATGTCGGCGACCGACTTGCCGCCGTCCTTGGAGGCCTGCACGATGATGGCGCCCATCCGCGCGTGGTTGAGACGGAACTTCTCCAGGAGCTTGCCGCAGGACTTGTCGCCGCAGCCCGGGAAGCGGCCGGTCCCGGCCGGCGCCATGAAATACCAGCTGTGGTCGAAGTGGTTGTGCACGACCTTCGCCGTCGCCACGAGCAGCTCCCGGCCGGCGAGGCCGGTCTTGGGAAGCGACTCGAGCTCGAGCCCGAGGCCGTCCACGATATCCCCGAACACGGCGGAGAACAGCGCCTCCTTGTCCTTGAAGTGGAGGAACAAGGTGCCCTTGGCGACGCCGGCCTCGTGGGCGATGTCGTCGAGCACGATGTCCTGGAAGCCGCGCTTGACGAGCATGCGGCGGGCGGCGGCGAGGATCAGGCGCTTCTTCGAGTCGGGGTCGCGGACGACGGTCTTGACGGTGGCCATGGGATGTTCCTTTTATGACTGACTGGTTAGTCATTACATCCTATCACAAAGCAATCCTGGACGCAAGGCGGCCGGGTTTCGCTATAATCCCGGCATGATCA
>JAMPYD010000459.1 GCA_023700845.1 Elusimicrobiota bacterium
GCGCGGCATCGAGGTCGAGGTGATGGGTCGCCTGCCCAAGGATCCCAAGAACCCCGGCTACGCGACGTTCTCCATCATCACGAAGGCCCCGGCGACCGCCAAGATCGCCGAGAAGCTCGGGCTGACCGCCGCCCAGGCCCTCGTCATCGGCGACATGATGTACGTGCCCCGCGCGGCGAAGAAGGAGTCGTTCCTGACGCGCCTGGGCCTCAAGCTCAGCGGCCTGCCGATCGGCGAGACCGGCAACGAGACCGACCGCAACATGTCCAAGGGCCTGCCCGGCGTGCTCGCGCTCGGCGTCGGCCACAAGATGGACCCGCGCATCCCCAACGGCTGGAACCTCGCCGGGCACGGCCCGGAGGTCACGCAGAAGGTCCTCGAATCCGTGGCGTCCAAGCCGGCCCAGGGTAAAAATTCGAACGGCGGCGACAAGGTCGAGACCGCGATACAGCTCGGCATGATCGGCGCGATCGTCGGCCTGGGCGCGCTCGGCTGGTACGCGTTGGCCTCCGCGCTCGGCGACATCGTCCGCATGGGCGAGGAAGCCGTCCGCAACTGGAACAACGGCCCGTTCGGCCTCGACGGCTCCTTCTTCCTCGGCGCGACGACCCTCGGCATGGCCGGAATGATGAGCGCCTGGCGCCCGTCCGTTCTCTCCAACCCGAACGACACCTACGCGACGGCGCTCAAGCAGGCCCGCGAGATCGCCGCCAAGCGCGGCGTCCCCGCCGACCAGGTCGAGTTCGTCGAGGCGACCGCCGGCATGCCCGTCCGCGACGGCGCGCAGTGGAAGTACGCGTTCTCCGTGCCCGGCGCTTTGATCTACGTGGACTTCTCGACCTTCCTCGGCAACGGCCAGGACTTCCGGACGAGCGTCTACGAAGGCGCGCTTCCTTCCCATAAGTCCCACCCGATCTCGCCCGAGGGCTTCGCCTCCTTCGTCGCCCTGACGCCCGAGGCGGCGCTCCTTCTCCTTAAGAACGAGCAGCCCGGCTTCGGCTCCGGCGTCTCCGTCTCGCTCGCGGCCCGCGCGGCCGCTGACGGCAACGGCTCCCAGGTCTCCTACCGCTTCTACGACAACGACGGCAACGTCGGCACCGTCGGCGCCGCCGGGGCCTTCGTCCGCGTGGACAAGGTCTCCGAGAAGGCGGCCAAGGCCTCCGCGAAGCCCGCCGGCCTGACCCACGCCGTCGCGCCCAACGACCTGTACGCGCTGGCGCTGGAGAAGATCACCGCCAAGGCCGCTACGGCCGGCGTCCCCGTCGACAGGATCACGTTCCTGTCCGGCGTCCACGAAACCCGCTTTTTCAACGGCGCGTGGGTCGGCGACGAGTGGCGCTTCTTCTTCGGCTGGGGCGGGGAGAACGGCGGCGTCGAATACATGGTCCCCGCGCGCCGCACCATGGTCAACGAGACGATGATGGACGCCTTCGAGCCGGAGCTGAAGGGCATGGTCTCGGCCGCGCGCCTCGCCGAGGGCATGGGTGCTTCGTACTTCGACCTCAGCGTGAAGCTCGGCCCGGACGCGGCGCTCAAGAGCGTCGACGGCGCCACGCGGGTCAGCCTTCTGCCCCGCGTCGGGCCGCCCAACGGCGGCAGGGAAAGGGACCTCTGGTACTCCTATCAAGACTCCCGCGATGAACTGGCGTCGATGAACGCCCGCACCGGCGAGATCCGCAAGGCCGCGCCCGCCGCGCCCAAGGATTCGGCGCTGAAATCATTCCTGCTCTGGCTCGGCGGCGTCGCCCTCGTCGCCTTGATCTACGGCGGCTTCTACTGGGCGGCGTCGAACGCGCCCGTCGCCGCGCCTCAGCTCCCCGAGGGCTGGAACGGCCCGGTCCCGACCATCGACGAGTTCTTCCGCGGCATGAGCGGCATGGGCGCGCTCGGCCTGGGCCTGCTCGCCGGCACGCTCCGCTCCAAGAAGGCCAAGGTCACCGACGACGAGATCGCCGCGGCGGCGAAGTCCGTCACCGCCTCGAAGGGCGGAATTTGGTCGCAGACCGAGTACAACATGGGCTACTACACGACGCTCGAGAGCCTGAAGGCGCGGGGCGCGACGAAGAAGCAGATCGCGCTCTACGAGAAGCTGTGCGCCGAAGCCCCGGTCATCGGCGGGCGCTTCAACCCCTGGTCCGGCGACTGATTGACGCCGGTCATGCGGCGCCCCGGCGCCGCATGCTAGAATAGGCCTGACATGATCAAGTCGCTCCTGTCGTTGTCCGCGTTCTTGCTCTATACCGCGGCTTCCATCGCGGCCCTCTACTACCTGCTGACGAAGAACGAGCGCGCCAGCCGGCTCATGCTGACTTTCGTCGGCTGCGGCCTCGCCCTTCAGTTCATGGCCTTCGGCATCCACCTCGCCGCGTTCTGGGCCTACCCGGAGAACCGCTGGTTCCTGCCGATCAACAACTTCTTCGGCGCGCTTTCCTATATGTCCTTCGCCCTGGCGGGGGCGTTCTTCACGATCGAGGTGCGGCGCCACCTGGGCATCCTCGGGGCCTTCGTCCTGCCCATGGCCGCGCTGAGCCTCGGCCTCGCCGTGATCCTGGCCAACCCGGAGCTCGCGCCGCTCGAGCCCAAGCTGCGCAGCTACTGGCTCAATATTCACCCGATGATTTTAATGACCGCCTATGCCACGTTCACCAACGCC